>JASLGV010000236.1 GCA_030149995.1 Pedobacter sp. | reverse complement strand
TTCGTTTCATTAATGCCCATGTAAAAAGGGAACATGGTGTGAAAAATTTCATGATCGGTTAAGGTAATGGCATCCGTACGGTTATCAACCGGATTATCGTTTACCATCATCGGGTATTCCATCTGATCCAATCCATCAAACACGGTTTCGTGGTTATACGGGAAAGGCCATTTAGGAAACTTAAAACTCATGGCATGCACGGTTTTACGGGCAAAATCAATTACTTCATAATAGTCTTTATGCTTAGGATTAAATACAGCATCTACCCGTGTTCTTCTTCCTGTAAGCGAATCGACCACCAGGCTGCTGGATTTCCAGAGATAATGATCGCTTAGGGCAAATACAAAATCTGTAACATTTTTGGCTTCAAACTTAAAGGTATTGAAAGCATTGGTTTTGGTAACCTGTTTTTTAAGCAAGTCGTTTTCAGTAATAACATCTGTTACCGAGTCTTCTTTCTCTGCCAATCGGATGCGGTTTACGATATCTTTTTGAAATACATCGGATGCATTTTTCAAATCGCCGGTCGCCCAAACAGCATACCCGCCAGGCACCGTAATTTCGGCATTGAACTGGTCAAAATCATTGTAAAACTCTTCTGCACCGGTATAAGGATATTTATTCCAGCCATCTATATCATCATATACAGCAATTCTTGGGAAAAAATATGCTACAAAATGCGAACCTTCGTCTACCTGACCTGTACGGATGTGCGATCCTTTATTCAGGGTATAATGATAACTAATGGTAAAACGAATGTTTTTACCAGGCAAAACTGGTGGAACGGCAACCGTCATGTTGGTCCCATCTATGTTTAAGTGATCGATTACTTTACCGTTTGCAGCAAGCTGTTCAATGCTTACGCCTTCGCCCTGATCAGACTCCGCTACTTTAGATTTACGTGGGGTGCCTTTTTTATACAGGTTTGGATATAACTTAAACCAGATCTCCTTTAAAGTATCCGGACTGTTGTTGTAATAACTTACTTCTACCTTGCCCTTCAGCAAGCGGCTTACCGGGTTAAAATCAACCTTTAAATTATAATTTGCTGTATTTTGCCAGTATTTAGGGCCTGGTTTACCTGTTAAATCGCGGGTGCCTTTCTCAAATGCCTGCTGAAATACCTTTTCTGTTGGCAATTGCGCCTGCGCACAGATAGCAAAAATTAATAAGGCACAAAATAGTTTAATTCCTTTTACCATAAAATCTTGAACAATTACAATCCTTCGGTTGATTAACACGGCCACAAATCAAAAAAAGCAGATTTGTACGGCTATTACTTAAAAACGATTACTTACCAAATTTCATTTTAAGCTGCTCGAGCATATCATTGTTAATTGGCTCTGCAGGTTTTGGTTTATAATCATTTTTGGGTTTAAATGTTGGTTTATTTGACTGATTTTGAACCGGATTTTTCGGTTTATTCAGGTTTTTCTTTGCATTAAACTTGCTCCATTCTTCTTCCAGTTTTTTCTTGGTGTACAAAGGAAAATCGCCCTGCATCATCCAGGAGAAATAGCTCGGTTCCACGCTAAAAACCTGTTCGGTCGTTTTGCCCTTGTGTTTACCAAAGTTGAAACATACCTCGTCCTGATCGTTGTAAACCATACGGCCGGCAAAATCAACAGATCTGTTTATATTGGTAAAGGTATGCAAGGCATCTACATCATTAACTACCGGAATGCTTTTTACGCCTTTTTTATCTTCAAATTCTGTATGTTCATATTTATCAAGCTGTCCGAGCAATACTTTATACGTTGCCAGTACATCTGCTTCTGCTGCATGGGCATTTACAAGTTCCTCGTTGCAGTAAAATTTGTAGGCTGCTTTTAAGGTCCGTTGCTCCATCTGGTGGAAAATATTCTGTACATCCACAAACTTGCGGTCTTTCATATCCAGATCGATACCGGCACGTAAAAACTCTTCCAGCAACATCGGAATATCAAACTTATTTGAATTGTAGCCTGCCAGGTCACTTTCGCCTAAAAACGCAGCAATTTCAGGTGCAAGCATCTTAAAAGTAGGTGCATCTTTAATGTCTTCATCATAAATACCATGAATCAGAGAAGTTTGCAGCGGAATGGGCATCTCCGGGTTTACACGCCAGGTTTTAACCGTTTCTGTACCGTCCGGCGTCACTTTCAAAATAGCAATTTCAACAATTCTGTCGGCCCCTACATTTACACCGGTTGCTTCGAGATCAAAAAATGACAGCGAACGTTTTAGATTTAATTTCATGTTTATGATATGTAATTACAGGTATCTTTTGTAAACAGATACCACTATTTATTTTTCAAAAATGCTAAAAAGGTTTGGTTAGTTTTATACAATTAACGGAGTATTTGGGAAAAAATGTTACAATTTTTTAAAACAGACCTTACTAAATATTAAATTCGTCAAAATTTAATACGCTCATGAAAAAAATTCTTGCTTTGCTCGGATGCTTATTGATCCTTTCTATTGCACATGCTCAAGATTTCACCTTTGGTGCCCTTAACCGGGACGACTATAACTTTAACCGGGAAACCCTCGACAGCAATGCCAATGCCATTGTTTTAAAAGAATTTGGAAAAACATCTATGAACCTCAACGATGCAGGTAGAATAGAAATTGTATTTGAATACCACGTAAGGATTAAAATCTTTAATAAAGACGGGTATAAACAGGCGAATATTATAATCCCCGCCTATAAGGATGCCAACCGGGAAGAAACAATATCAGACATACAGGCATCTACTTTCAATTACGAAGGCTTTACCTTTATGGAAAGTCCGATGGACAAAAAGGTTATTTTCAAAGAAAATCAATCGAAATATACCGTTTTAACCAAATTTACATTGCCCAATATTAAGGATGGTTCCATTATAGAGTATAGTTACAGGCTCATCTCACCCAACCTGTTTAACTTTAAAAGCTGGCAGTTTCAGAGCGATATCCCTAAAGTATCGAGCGAATACCTGGTGTATATTCCAGCCATTTACAACTACAATGTCTCTTTAAGAGGGTATCAGAAACTGAGCGAACAGAAAACAGAACTGGCAAAAGAGTGTATGCGCATTTCGGGAATAAACATCGATTGTTCTAAAATTACTTATGCCATGAAAAACATTCCAGCCTTTATTGAGGAAGATTACATGACGGCTGCAAGCAATTATAAATCGGCTATTTATTTTGAACTTTCTGATGTTCAACGCTTAAACGGTGCTACCGAAAAATATACCAAAACCTGGAAGGATGTTGACAACGACCTGACGAGCGAAAAAAGCCTTGGTTCGCAGATGAGGCGTAAAGATCTTTTTAAAGATGCCATGCCCTCTATTCTTAAAAATAGCACAGACGATTTAAGCAAGGCCAAAGCAGTTTACGAGTACATAAAAAAACTAATTAAGTGGAACCAGTACTATGGCAAATACAGCGAGGAAAATATTAAAAAGGCTATAGACTTACGAGCGGGAAACGCAGCTGATATTAATCTGAGTCTTATTGCGGCGCTATCGGCAGCAGACCTGGATGCCGAAGCAGTGATTTTATCGACCCGCGATAACGGAACTGTTAACAAATTGTATCCGGTAATGAGCGAGTTTAATTACCTCATTGCAAAAGTAAATATAGACGGTAAAAGTTATTTGCTGGATGCAACGGAACCCTTGTTACCATTTGGATTGCTTCCATTGCGTTGCATCAACGACCAGGGGCGTGTAATAAACCTTAAAAAGCCATCGTACTGGATCGATCTTAAAGCAGATAAAAAAGAATCAATCGTGTACAACTTAAAAGGAAGTTTAAGTACCGATGGAAAAATTAAAGCCACCATTACCACCCACAGCCAGGGATATGCCGCTTTTAAGAAAAGAAAAGAGATTAAAAAATATAATTCTACAGATGAGTATGTAGAAAAGCTGGATGAGCGCATGTCTAAAATGCGTATTTTAAATTACGAGATAAACAGTATAGACAGTGTAGAAAATGTGCTTTCAGAAAAATATGAAGTAGAATTTACCTTGAGTAATGATGTAAGCAAAGACATGTTCTATTTTAATCCTTTTCTGATCAATCCGGTAAGCAAAAATCCGTTTAACTTAAACGAGAGAACCTATCCGGTTGATCTTGGTGCTGCCTCAGACGAACGCATTATAATAGACATTAACCTTCCTGCAGGCTATACCCTGATTGAGCAGCCAAAAGATTTATCCATTGCTTTACCCAATTCAGGTGGCCGTTACCTGCTGAAAACTGCTTTCGATAACAACAGCGTTATGGTAAGCCGTATTCTGCAATTCAATAAAGCCATTTACGAACCGGAAGAGTATCTGTTTTTAAAAGCTTTTTATAGCCAGATAATTCAAAACCAGAAATCAGAACTTTTATTTAAAAAGCAATAATGAAAATTTTCTTTACGCTATTCTTATTTATATCAAGCTTTCTTAAGGTTTTTGCTCAGGAATCTTACGATGCCGCCCGCATCCCTTCTGCCCTGCTGAGCAGAGCTACGGCCTGTATTCGCAACCAGGAAACAGTCGTAGATATGCGTACCCCCGAAAGTGTAATACGCACGGTTAAACAGGCCATTACGGTATTAAATAAAAACGGCGACAACAATGCACGGTTGGTGCTCTTTTATGATAAAAATACCTCGATCAAAAGTGTAAAAGGTGAAGTATACAATGCAGACGGGAAATTAATCTCTAAATTTAGTTTATCGGATTTTAAGGATGAAAGTGCTGTTCAGGATTTTTCGCTGTTTGAAGACAGCCGCGTAAAACACTACTTACCCAGTGTAAACACCTATCCCTATACCATCGTATACACTTGCGAAATCCGCTACAAACAAAATTTAATTATTCCCGACTGGGTACCGCAGCCGGCAAAAGATATTTCTGTAGAAAAAAGCAGCTATACCTTTATCTGTAAACCAAGCGATCAACTGCGTATACAGCCACAAAATTTTAACAAGCCTGCCGAAGAAAGCAGCAAT
>JASLGV010000197.1 GCA_030149995.1 Pedobacter sp. | reverse complement strand
GGGGCGGTGATGAACACCATGAAAATTATGGAAAGTACTGAAGACAAACTGGTGCTTGTGAGTAGTTCGGCAAATGGATCATTAGAAGATCCCTGGGCTATTAAATATACGCTTTATAAGGAAGAATTCATCCAAAAAAATATGCAGCTTAGCCCGGATGATATTTTCAGTATTAAAGAAACCGACACGGTTTATAAATCCGGTCAGAAAATTTATGCTCAATTTAATGGGCCGTCTTTTCAGTCATATATCTACGGTGCCATGCGTAAAAAAAAGATGGATGTTAGAAGTGGAGAACTCTTATCTACTTTTATTATTGACGCTAACGGGCGGCCTGACAGTCTGAGAATTATTCAAGGAATTAATTCTAAATATGACGCAGAATATGTTAAGGCCTTTAATGCGGCTAAAAATATGTGGAAACCTGCTCAATATAACGGGAAACCTGTTAAGGTACTGATGAACCAATCTTTGAGGTATTTAACTTCTGAAGAAACAATCCCATCGTATTTCAATTCTCAAAAGGCTGATAAGGCCTACAATAATCATGATTATGAACTTGCTTTGTTTTATTACGACAAGGCCTTAGAAACCAGGCCCGATGAAATAGAAAACCTGTACAGAAGAGGAATTTGTAAACAAATATTAGGAAACGTAAAAGGAGCATGTTTAGACTGGACTAAAATACAGCTTACAGGCAGTAAAGTTGCGGATGAGCTTTTGATTAAATATTGCAAATAATATATTATCATGATTAACCAGACCATTTGTTGCGCTGTTCCAAACTTCATATTTGAATTCTTGTAATAATTACGGGTAATATTCACCTTAAAATTGATTAACAAAGCAGGGGATCCGGCTTAGCATTGTTGGCAAGGATGGTAATGTTCTACATAGAAAATTAACTTAATCAGGGCATTTGAAATCTTGGATCGTTAATAAATTCCTTATCTGTAAGTGTTTTTAAAAAAGCAATAATCTTACTTCGGTCGTCATTCGATAAGGTAATGCCTAAAGTGCCATTATGTTGTAACTGCTTATCTAAATGTGTATTGCGCTTTACCCCATTTGCGTAGTGCTCCAGCACCTCTTCCAGCGTAGTGAATCGTCCATCGTGCATATAAGGCCCGGTAACTTCTATATTTCTCAGAGAGGGGACACGGAATTTTCCAACATCGTTTGCCTGGTGTGTCGAATTTTCTCTTCCACGGTCATTGGATACAAGGTCTAAGCCATTATTTCGATGGCTAAGATCTGTAAACAAAGGTTCCTGATGGCAGGAACTACATTTTTCCTGAAACAATATATAACCTTTTTTCTCCTCTGGCGTGAAAACGCCATCTTGTTCGTGTCTCATATATTTATCGTAACGGGAATTCGCCGAAACGAGCATCGACATGAATTGAGCAAGTGCGTTCAGCATCCGTGTAGAATCAATACCTGCGGAGCCAAAAGCATCGCGGAAAAGACCTGCATAATGGCCATTTGCTTTCAGCTTTTCGACCGCGACACGCATGCTGTTTGCAATCTCGCAAGGATTGGTAATTGCGTTGTGAGATGTCAGTTGAAGCTGTTTGATACGGCCATCCCACATAAATTCCTTTTGCCAGGCCAGGTTAAATAGTGCAGGCGTATTTCTGGTTCCAACGCATTGTTTAAACCCCTGGCTTAAAGGTTTATTATGGTCTGAAAAAGCAGAAGCCGGTTGATGACAGCTTGCACAGGAAACAGAGTTGTTTACCGAAAGTACCCGGTCGTAAAAAAGAATCCTGCCAAGTTTAAAGCCCGCCGGCGTTACTGCATGTTCATCGAACTGGGGGCCAGGTTCCGGAAAATTAGCAGGTACCGTAAATTTAAGCTGAACTTCCTGCGGGTCGTAATTAATTTTGGCGGGACGGATAAAATACGCAGCCAGAAAAAGGATGAGATTAATAAGTGCTATAGGAACGAAAATCTTTGTTTTTGCTTTCATTTAACGGAGACTGTATTATTGGAATGCGTAAACAGCATCTGTGGCTGATGTATAATTGTTTTTACGTAGTTGTTTCTGGTCCGGTTGTTTGTTTACACTTCAGTCCGGTTATCGCGGCCGGCTTGAGAATATGGCGGTCGATATAAAATGTTCCGAAAGGAATAATGCAGGCAAGCAGCACTTTCCAGGTGGTATGGTAGAACTTCCAATGCTGTTCAACACCCACACTAATGGTGTTAATAATGAACCAAAGAAAAAGAATACCATGTATGGGGCCAATGGTTTTAACCAGAAACGGCTCATGAGCCCAGTATTTGAGTGGCACCGCCACACCAACCAGCAGTAACAGAGAAATGCCTTCAAGATAACTAATCAGGCGTAAGCGGCCCAGCTGGGTTTTGAAAAATTGATCGGTAAAGTTCATACAAAGAATTTTAAGGTTGAAAATATAAAGACCTATTAGAAGGTACGCAGATAAGGTCTCCCGGCTAATGGAGAGCATGGCCAGGGGATGGCAATAAATATGATGACCAACGCCAGGATGAACCAGCGCAGCATTGTTTGATATTTTAAGTGGTCTTCTTTTAGGCGTTTGGCTTTTGCGGATCCAATCGTGATAACAGTAATGGCCAGTATCATCATGAAAATATGAATATACCGGAAGAAAATCTGTTCATTCACCATCTTATCGGGATTGCCAAATGTCTGATAAAGCACAACCGGACTTTGCACATAAATTGCCATCCCAATCAATAACTGGATGTGGGCGAGTGTTGCAGTCCAATGCCGGATGGCATCGGCTTTTGGCGTAAATGCCTTTTTAAGCGTTAGCGCCCTGTATGCGGTGATGATGGCGTAAATCAAACTGCCTAATACAAGCCACCGGATAACTGAGTGCGCCACAAGGAGAATATAATACATTTAAGATGGTTGATTTTAAGTTATTATTTACCTATTTTGATATTGTTGCTTTGGCTTCCATGCGATTGACCAGATCCTGGAATGCACCACCATTGTAAACATCCTTTAAACCTCTTGATTTCAATATTTGTACTGCCTGGATGCTTCTCACACCATGCGAACAATACGTGATGACCGGACGGTGCGGATCGAATAGGGTTAAAGGTGTAATTGCCATACGATCTAAGGGCAGGTTGATCGCCCCATTTATATGACCCATTTTAAATTCCGAAGTACTTCTAACATCCAGGATTACCGGATTTTGCGAAAGCACCTTGCTTAGCGTGTTATCGGTTTTTGACGAACTGAAAAATTTATAGATGCCAAAAACAACTAAAAGCATCATAAAGAAGAATACACGATATATCATGTTCAAGGAGAAATAAAACGTAATAAAAAAAAAGTACTAACCAGTATGTTTTTGTGTGTGCTTTATCTCTTATGTTTTTAGTAACTAAAAACCTGCGTTAATTGAATTGCAGTGCATAAACATACTGACTGGTATGTTTGCAAACATATTAAAACAATTTGCGCTTTTAATATTTCACTAAGTCATTTTACCGTCAAACATATTTTTACAGAGGAGTATTGTATTTTATGCGTTTTAGCTATTTAATTGCGCAATTTTAAATTTTTCCACTTTTACTTATGGATGACAGGTAAGATATACAATCGTGAGAAATGGTGTATATATTTGCGACATACTAATTGGTATGTTTATGTCGAAAGCAGCAGCAACAAGATCAGATATTCTTAGAAGAGCCCTTGAATTAATTTACAAGCAGGGTTTTCAGTCGACCAGTATAGATGATATCCTGGCTACCACACAGGTTACCAAGGGGGCTTTTTATTACCATTTCAAAAACAAAGAGGAGATGGGCGTAGCTTTGATTGCGGAAGCGATGCAGGAAGAGATTTGGCCACAAATAGAAAAATCTCTTTCATCCGGCACTAATTTCAGAGACAATCTTTACAAAATGATTGAGGGACTTCTTTTTGAACACCCATTTATGACAGTTGAGCATGGTTGTCCGGCTGTAAATCTTATACAGGAAATGGCTCCTCTGAACGAAACATTTCGGGTAGCTTTGAAAAAGTCGTTGAATAAATGGGAAAGAGCCATTGAAGCAGAAATCATTAGAGGTCAGCAGGCAGGTCAGCTGGATCCTGCACAGAATGCCAAACAGATTGCATTGAATATCATAACGCTTTACCATGGGGTAAGGAATATGGGTAAGTTATTGGGGAAAACTTACTATGTTTCATTTCTAAGTGAGTTCAGAAGATACCTCGACTCGTTAAAATAAATTTTTTTAAACAAAAACATACTTTGTAGTATGTTTTAATCCGCATTAAGTATTCCAGGCAATTTTTACAAATAAAAACATACTGATTGGTATGTTTTAAATGAAGTTAAAGTATGACTAAACAATTTTTATATCCGGAAACATACTATGTAGTATGTTTTGTTGGCCCGAGCCAGTTTCTATCTATTCTTTCTCTCGACGTATTTATGTCCTGGATTTCTACTTACGATGCCCT
>JASLGV010000182.1 GCA_030149995.1 Pedobacter sp. | reverse complement strand
AGCTGGCCTGGTGAATAGAATTATACCTCGATGCCTGTTCAAAAACAGCAGGTGTAATTTTAACTTTAGGTGCCTTACATTCGACCAGCACCAGCTTCTGACCTGTATGGTTGTAAATCAAAATGTCGCTTCTTTTTTGCAGCTGGTTAAGAACCAATCCACCCTCGATCTGGATCAGGGTTTTCGGAAAATTTTTCTGCCGGATCAGGTGTTGTATAAAATGTTGGCGAACCCATTCTTCGGGTGTTAAAACAAGGTGTTTCTTCCTAAGCTCATCAAAAATATACACCGTTTCGTCTTTTTGTGTTATTTTAAACGGATAAGGAGAAAGGTTTAGAGGAGTGGGCTGAAACATATTTTATACTTATAAAAATCGGCTGGTAGCCTATAAAGTTACTTACCGTTTAATTTTCCGACGGTCAAAGTTAAGGTTTGTGTATAAACATTTCATTAAAATCTTTAATCGTAAAAGCTAAATCGTAATTTTACAGCAATGACTGCTGCCGAAATTATTAAAGATCTTAAAGCCCGGAAATTTAAGCCGGTGTATTTACTGCATGGAGAAGAATCGTATTACATTGATCAGGTAACGGATTACATTGAAGATAAACTTTTAAATGATGCCGAGAAAGGTTTTAACCAAACGGTATTATATGGAAAAGATACAGAAATGTCTGCTATTTTAAATACAGCCAAGCGGTTTCCGATGATGTCTGAATATCAGGTGGTCATTGTCAAGGAAGCGCAGGATTTAAAATGGGCAAAAGAAGAAGGAAGCAGTAAGGAAGCGGCTTTTGTGTTAAACTACTTTGAAAAACCGCTGCCCAGTACCATTCTGGTATTGGCCTATAAATATGCAAATTTTGATAAGCGTAAAAAGATTTATAAGGCCATTTCCAAAAGTGGTCTTATTTTTCAATCAGATCCGGTCAGAGATTATAAAGTTGTTGGCTGGATAGAAGAATTCATTAAAGAAAAAGGCTATAAAATTGATCAGCAGGCCGCTGCTTTAATGGCTGAATATTTGGGAACAGACCTTTCAAAGATTGCCAATGAAATTGAAAAGCTAATGCTTAATATTTCAAAAGAGGTAACCATTAATACAGATCTGGTACAGAAGAATATTGGCATTAGTAAAGAATATAATGTTTTTGAACTGCAAAAGGCCATTGCCATACGGGATGTGCTGAAATGTAACCGGATTATCAACTATTTTGCCGCCAATCCTAAAGCAAATCCAACGGTTATGGTATTGGCTAACCTGGCCGGTTATTTTACCAAAATTTTAAGGTATCATTATCTTCAGAATAAGGCAGAAGCTGCATCGGCACTGGGAATACCACCTTTCTTTGTAAAAGATTACGAGGTAGCTGCCCGGAATTTCAACACGGGCAAAGTTTTTCAGATTATCAGTCTTTTGCGTATGTACGATTTGAAGAGTAAAGGACTCGACAGCAGTGGCAACGTAGATGATGGCGAACTTTTAAAGGAATTACTCTTTAAAATGCTTCATTAAATATTAACTGATTTTCAGGTTTTCTGTTTTTCCTGTTAAAGATCTAACGGCTGGTTTCGGGTGCTTTTTAAATCCGGACATGGCTTTTTCGAACCATTGTTTCTCTAACTAAGGTTTAAAACCAGCGTTTTCCAGGGTAAACGACCTAATTATATTCATATAATACAGGGTTTTGTTTCATTTCTTCATTATTTCAAACGTTTGAAACGGATGGATCATGTATTTTAGTCTGTTTGAGCATTTTAAAGTGTTTTTTATCAGTTCGCCTTCTTTAAATTCGTTTTGATTAGAATTAACTGATTCTATACTAACCAAATAAATAAACCAAACAGTTATATGATTAAAACAGTTATCCCGGATTTCTGAAAGATATGACCGTACTTTTCATGTAGAGAAACGTTCATCACCACAACAATAATCAACGGTTTAACGAGGGTTTTAATTTTATTGTATCACAGAGACAGCTGGTCATTCGCGATCCGCCAGATGTAGTCTTGTACGCGATACTTTATAATTTTTAACGGCTCCTCTTAAACCCGGTTATATCTTAATTGACCAATTTCAACCAAATATTAAACGCATTATGGATATCTTTTACGATTCTAAAAGAATTTTACGATCCTTTAAGTTTGAGCATACTCGAACTTCTAAAATTCTTTATTTATTAACATTCCTCTCTCTGTTTGCTTGTTTGCCGGTATTTGCCCAAACCAGTGTTACAGGAGTTGTTAAAGACAATGGTGGCATAACGCTTCCGGGTGTAAGTGTAAAGGTAAAGGGAACCCAAACGGGGGCTATTACAGATGAGCAAGGAAAATATGTATTAAAAGTAAACGATTTAAATGCCACGCTGGTATTTAGTTATGTTGGCTTTATTAGTAAAGAAGTATCACTTGCGGGTAAAACAACTTTGAATGTTGTACTTTCTGACGATTCTAAAGGATTAGATGAAGTTGTAGTAGTGGGTTATGGAACACAGAAAAAAATAAATTTAACGGGGGCCATTGCGCAGGTGAGTGGAGATCAGCTTGTTAACAGGCCTGTTCCAAATGCAATTGCGGCCTTACAAGGGGTGGCACCTGGTGTAACCATTACCCGGAGCAGCGGGAAACCTGGTGAGGAAGGTTTTGGCATTAGGATTCGTGGATTTTCATCAGCTAATGCAACAGCTGCCCTGGTTTTAATTGATGGGGTGGAAATGGATTTGGGTTTAATCAATCCGGATGATATCGAAAGCATATCTGTTTTAAAAGATGCGGCAGCAGCTTCTATATATGGGGCAAGAGCCGCCGGTGGCGTAATCCTGGTAACCACTAAAAAAGCTTCAGCTGGTCAGACCCGTATAAACTTTAGCAATAATTACAGTTTAAATATTACCGCCCGGCAGCCAAAGCGTTTAAATTCATGGGATGAGCAGACTTTAATTGACGAGGCGCGTTTTAATGCAACCGGTGCCCGCGAATTTACGGATGAGCAAATAGAGTGGCTTAAAAATCCGAATTTTGATTATCGCCCCAACCTTACAGCAGACCGCTGGGAATATTTTGATAATACCGATTGGATAAAAGAGGGGATGAGCAAGGTTAACCCTTCGCAAAAATATTCTTTATCTGTTGGTGGCGGCCGGCAGGATCTCAACTATCTTTTATCCGGTAGTTATTACACACGAGACGGGGTTTTGCGCTACGGACCAGATGATAATTCACTTAAAAATTTAAGACTGTCTGTTAATTCGGAGCTTAATAAATATTTAAGCCTGGGTATGGTAATTAGCTATGCTGGTTCGCAGGTTAATCAGAATTCGTATAGTACCGGTAGTATTATCGATTTAATGTACCGTGTACGTACCCGCCAATCGCTTTATACACCTGTAGAGGATGTAACAGGACAACCATATAACGGCGATTTACAGTTAAATCCGATCGATATAGAGAAAAATGCCGGCATATCGACTTCCGTATTCGATAGCTATATCGGGAAAGTTAATTTAACAGCTAAAAACTTTATTAAAGGTTTATCTTTCGATCTGAATGCCTCACGCAACCTGAGTTATTACAATTACGAGTCGGATAAAAGAACCTTATATTGGTATGGAAGATCGACTGCAACCACCAGATTCTCATTAAACACCCCAAATCAGCTCGATTTAACAAAGAATAAATCTTATCAGGATAATGTGAGCGGACAGGTTAACTACGATCTTCAGTTGGGTAAGCACAATTTTAAATTGCTGGGAGGCGCTTCTTTCGAACAATACCGTAAAGACGAATTTTCTGCCAGTGCTACAGGCATGGTAACCAACGATTTTTTCAGTCTTAATTTTGCAGATCCGGCATCCAAGAAAAACAGCGATAACGTAGAAACCTGGGCATTTGGTTCTTTATTTGGCAGGTTTAATTACAACTATGATGAGAAATACCTGTTTGAAGCCGTGTTACGTTACGATGGAAGTTCGCGCTTGGATCCATCAAACCGATTTCAGCTTTTTCCTGCTTTTTCTGCCGGTTGGAGAATCAGCGAAGAACCTTTCTTTAAAGATAAGGTACCGGCAATCTCTAACTTAAAATTACGCGGTTCCTGGGGACAGGTTGGAAATGGAGCCGTACTTGGTTTGTATGATTACA
>JASLGV010000121.1 GCA_030149995.1 Pedobacter sp. | reverse complement strand
ATCTAAAAAGGGTACACGTACTTCTACACCATGTTGCATACTCATTACATCCGTATCTTTTAACAATTGGTTTTGCATGTATAAATTACATTCAAGCCAGCTGGCTTCTTCTTCTGGCTGCAGATGGATGGGGATTTTGATCCCGTTAAGTTTATTTAAAACAGTATTTATGTGATTTACATGCGTGTTAAGCAGTAAGGCAATTTCGTCAGGGCAGAAGAAGCCCCGTAAAAAAAGATATTTGCCAATGGCATTTTTATAACTTAGATAATAACCTCTGCGTAAGGCGTCATTTTTGAATCTAATGGTTTGACGCAACAGAGCAGCGGGTAGCCTGGATAAAAACTTTACCAGTCTAATACGCCTGAATGATGGATAACCGCCAAAAAGCTCGTCGGCTCCAATACCGGATAGGACTGCTTTGAGTCCGTTTTCCTTTGCAAAGTAGTTTACAAACCAACTGTTAATCCCGTCTGTTGTGGGTTGATCCATGGCTTGCAGGGCAGTAGCCAAATGCTGTTCAAAAAAATCTTTTTTTAAGGTATAGCCCGCATGTTGACTGTCAATCTGGGCAGCGATTAAATCCTGATAGGGTTTCTCTGAAAATTCGGCTTCCTCAAAATTGATGGAAATTGTATTAACAGGTTTTTGCGTCTGCTCACTGGCAGCAATGGCCAGTATGCTGCTGTCTATGCCCCCGCTCAAGAAAACACCAATCGGTGCATCTGATAGTAAGTGTCTTTTTACCGCCTGTTGTAAGGCCGTATTTATTTGTTCCGCTCCGCTCCCCGGTGTCAGATCCGTTTCGGTTGCATATGCTTTTATATCCGTATAGCCTGTATCGTGGTGCCAGGATAAGTAACTGGATTTGGGCAGTGCCTGTACTTGTGTTAGGGTTGTATAAGGCTCCGGAAGATGACCAAAGGCAAGGAAAAATATTTTCCAGTCGGGATTTTCTGTATATGGATAACAGGTTCTGGTAAAAGCCCGTACTTCTGAAGCAAAAACAAGCCGGTTATCCTGCTTACTAAAATAAAGAGGCTTAATGCCCGAAGCATCTCTTACAAGGTAGGTAATTCCTTTTTTACGATCGTGCAAGGCAAAAGCAAACATGCCTTTAAATTTGGAGAATGCTGTAACGCCCCAGGCTGCGTAAGCCACCAGGATAACTTCTGTATCGCTATGTGTTTTAAACTGAAAACCAAGATCTTGTAAAGTGGTTTTCAGTGCCGGGTAATTATAAATTTCGCCGTTAAAGCTGACGATCAGTCCTTCTTCCGGGCGTTCCATGGGCTGATGTCCTGCACGGCTTAGATCGATAAGCGATAACCGGCGGTGCCCAAAGCATAAACAAGCTGCTTCATCCAGGTGAAAGCCTTCATCATCAGGGCCTCCGTGTGCCAGGTAGTTGCACATCGCTTGCGTGTTGCGCAAAAGTATTTCTGCGCTGCTGTGTTTATCTATAATTCCAGCTATGCGGCACATGAGAATCGGGGTGGGGCCATTAAATGATATGTCTTCAAAAGAACAAGGTTTCACCTTGTTTGGTAGACGTAATCCGTATGCACTTGATACAGCTTCGCCCTTTCAGTCACATTTTTCTTTAAAAAAGGTGGCCGTTAATGTCGTTCTATATGTTTCCGCCCGTTAAAAAGCCGCTTTAAAAAGGGGCTACAAAAGCGAGCGAAGTGTTAATATGGATGGCATAACCCATATGTTGTAAACGCAGGATAACCCGCTGTTTATTTTGTATGGATACCATTTCTGCCAGCATACCCTGAAAAGGACCAGCCTTAATTTTTACTCGTTGACCTGGCTGGATATCCATTTCAAAAACTTCCAGGTCTGCATCGGTGGCCAGCAGCAGTTTCAAATCCTGAATCTGCTGGTCGGGAATCGATGCAATTTTTCCCGAGAAATAAAGAAAGCGCGCAATACCATTTATCCGTAAAACTTCTACATATTCTTTAGCAGAAATATATACAAAGAGATACGATTTGATTAAAGGTTCCTCTACTATTTTTTTGCGGTCGCTCCATTGTTTAAGACTCTTCTTTAAGGGTAGGTAGGCCTGGATATTTTTTCTCTCCAGCGCTTCGTACACTTTTTTCTCTGCTCTCGACCGCGTAGAAACGGGGTACCATCTGTAGCTGCTATCGATCATACTTTTCCTATAAATGTTGCAACTTTCTTTGTATTTACATACAAAAAAAAGCGCGCGTTTATTTTTTCTTCCAGAATTGCCACCATTTGCGGTTTTCATCCTCATAATATCCGGCACCGGCATATCCTGAATAGTCGGAATAATAATAAGTACTGTTTCCGCCTCCACGGGAATAGTCGGTTGTATAGTAATTTGAATACAAGGCATCATCGCCAAAAGCATTCAGTACAATGGCCAGATTGCTTAAACCATACTCGCGCGAAAGTCGTTCAGGAATGGCTGCAGCTCTTTGCTGGGAGACACCCGAACGGATAACGAACAGGTTAATATCCGATTTTCGTATGAGTGGAATGGCATCAGATACAAGACCCACCGGAGCCGTATCAACCAGTACATAATCGTATTGCGTTTCCAGATACTCCAGTAATTCTCTCATTACAACGGTGTGGAGCAGCTCCGAAGGGTTGGGAGGTACCGGACCCGAAGGGATAAAATGAATATGATGAACTTCATCGTAAATCATAACTTCTTCCAGCGTGGCCTGCCCCGAAAGGTATGAGCTCAATCCCTTTTTGTTGTCGCTGCCAAAAGCTTTATGCAACTTGGAACGGCGTAAATCGGCCGCAATAAGTACTACTTTTTTCTCAATCAGTGCCAGCGTACCTGCAAGATTTACCGTTACGAAAGATTTACCTTCGCCAGAAATTTCAGAAGTTATACAAATTGTTTTACTCTGTTTATGGCTGGCCAGGAAGCTTAGGTTGGTCCGCACAGAACGCACCGACTCTGCAAAAACAGATTTTGGTTTGGAAAGCGATAAGGCCTGACGGCTGTCCTGATCAATGTAATCCGGGAATTTTCTGATGACGCCAATTATTGGGGTATGCGTTAAACCTTCTACCGTTTCCTTATCATAAATGTATGGATTTAAAAAGCGGACCAGCAGGATCAATCCAAAGCCCGATGCCAAACCTAAAAACAAGGCCGTTGTATAGATTTTACGTCTGTTGGGAGAAATGATGTAGTATGAGGGATATGCCGGATTTACAATTGAAGCACCCGGAACCACTGCTGCTGCATTCATTTCTGCTTCCAGTTTTTTTTCCGAAAGGAAAGATCGTACCTTATTGTTTACCTCGAAATTGGTTTGCAGTTTTACATAATTCTGTTCCTTTAAAGGAATGGTACTGATGCTTTGATTAACACCACCAATCTGACTTTCTATAAACTGGAGGGTTTTCTCATTCCGGTCGCGGAGGGAGCGTATGTTAGATTGTATAGCCGATTTAATGGTGGCTATTTGCCTGTCTATCTCTTTAATGGGCTGCGAATCTGCATTAAACTGATTGAGCTTAGCATCCCGGTTGGTATTAAGCGCGTTAAGCTGGTTAATGAGCGGCGAAATGCTGTTATTTAAAACGCCGCCAAGATCAAGACTGATTTCTATTTTACCCCGGTTATTGGCTACTTGCTGCTCGAGCTGCCGAATACCCAGTTGCTGGATATTAAGCTCCGTTTTTTGTTTTTCAAAATCGGCCAGCTTGGCAACCGTCATGGAAGTGGAAGAGGGCAGGTCTACAATTTTATTCTGGGTTTTGTAAGCCGCCAGTGTGCTGCCCGATTTTCCGGCTTCTGTATTGATAAAACCCAGCTGGCTATCAATAAAGTCTACGGTTTGTTTGGCAGATCTTCTTCTTTGCTGAATATCATAAGCCACGTATTCTTTCATAATGGCGTTTAGAATGTCGGCCGCAAACACCGGATTACCATCTGTCTGGCTTAAGCTCATTACATTGGTAAAACGCGCCGCTTCTCCAACATTCAGACCGCCCATGGCCCGGCCTATAAAATCTTCTTTGCTGTTAAATTTGAACTGGTACTGACCACCAGCAGGAATTTTAGTCAATATGCGGAAAACCATATTGCCCATAGAAATGTCCTGTCCGTAATTAAAGGTGAAATGATTTTTTTCGGAACCAACCACAAAAAGATCAAACTGCTGGTTATTTAAGGGTTTTACCTGGTACAGTGACCGGCCAAAATTCAGACTGTCCTGGCGGATGACTTCAATTTTAAAAGGTTTAGCCGGATACAACTCAGTTGTGAGTACACGTCCTTTCGAATAATAACTGATCTGGTAGTCGATATTTTTAATGGCATTGAGGATAACCTCGTTGCTGCGGATGGTAAAACTTTCGGCCTGTATTTTATCGGTATAGTTATACACCTGAGAAGGCATGTTGTTACCCGTATTAACAGATGGACTGCTGTCTTGTAATTTTAAAGAGGCACTTGTCTGGTAAATCGGAGGGGTATACCACAAATATAAACGGGCCACACACAGGGCAATGAATACGGTGGCAGCAATCCAATACCAGCGACTTAAGAAAACCTTAAATATTTTATAAAAGTCTATGCGTTGGCTAACAGACTGGGGCTGGTGATATAATTCGGTGTTTTCCATTAACGGGTTACAGTAAAGATCAGTACAGCAAGGTTAACGACAACCAGAAGTGGTTGAATAATGTTGTTAAAACTCTGTAATTTCTCGCTTGTTGCTGCATTTTTTGTTTGTTGC
>JASLGV010000063.1 GCA_030149995.1 Pedobacter sp. | reverse complement strand
TTTCTCAATTGGCATCACCAAAATACCCTCTGCGCCTGCTGCTTTCAGGTTGTTTATTTTAACCCAAAAATCCTCTTCGGCAATTACAGAATGTACGGCTACCCAGTTCTCTTCGAACAGCGGAACAATGGTTGGACTTTTAACGCCGGGCAGTAAATCGACAACTTTTTTAAGGTTATCTTTTGATACATTCAGGACCACGTATTTGTTGGATTTTGCGTGTAGTACCGAACGGATTCTTTGCAGCAGTTCTGCAACTTCTGGGTGGTCTGCGATCGATTTGTTTCCGATTAAAACAGCTTCTGATGAGAGTACATCTGCGAAGGGTTTTAGTCCGTTACTTTTTAATGTTCCGCCAGTAGAAACAATGTCGCAAATGGCGTCGCTTAGTCCAAGTCCGGGGCCAATTTCTACCGAACCTGAAATGGTTCTGATGTCTGATTTTATACCTTTATCCTGAAGGAATTTTTGAAGGATAACCGGGTATGAAGTTGCGATGGCTTTGCCGTTTAAATCTTCCAGTTTGAGGATGTCGCTTCCGGTTTGAACGGCGATCTTCAGTGTGCATTTTCCGAAGCCTAATTTTTGCAGATGTTCAACATTGGCACCGGTTTCGGTGATTACATTTTCGCCTACAATTCCGAGGTCGGCAATACCATCCTGTACGTACTCGGGAATGTCGTCGTCGCGCAGAAAAAGTATCTCTAACGGGAAGTTTTGAACAGTGGATATTAAAGAGCTTTTATAGTTCTCAAAAGAGAGTCCGCAGTTCTTTAAAATTTCAACAGATTTTTCGTTTAGTCTACCCGATTTTTGGATAGCAATTTTAAGTGTTTTCAAAGTATTGAAAATATAGAGTGAACAAGAAAATAAATTTTAAAAACCGTTTTGAAGTACAAAACACTACATTATATCATCGCCATCTGGCGATGATGCATATGTGCGTGATGATTCAAAATTAAGTTCATATTTTATTTATGCCTGTATCAATACTTTAGCTGATAAGTGCTGGCAAATATAAAGATACAATTGATAAAACAAAAAATAATGGCACTTAATTTGCCTATTTAAAATTTTTTTTTCGGATTTATCCTTTTATTACTTTTTAAAATATTACGTGTTGAAAAATTTACGCTTGTTTGTTTTGCCTCTTATTGTGTGTATAGCTGCGTGTGGATGGTTTAAAACGCCACCAGAGATTGGTGTGGTACTCTCTGAGCATTTCAAAAATAAGATTTATAAAAATTTTGATACGCTTGCTTACGACAGTGTCTTTACAAAAACTTTTGACAGTTTGTCTGCCGGTTTTACGAATCCGAAAACCATTCGGGCATATTATGCTTCTGTTAACGATCAGCCTAAGCTGATTACCCGGTTTTATATAAATGGTTCAATCGATACGCTGCTGCATCACCTGGAGCAAAGTGATGCGCATGGTATCAATCCCAAAATTTTTAAAACAGCCGAAATTAAGCGCCTGCTTAAGCAACTGGATGCAAATGACTTTAAAAAGGTAGAGGAAAGTTATCCGGTTATTGCTAAATTAGAACTTCTAAGTGCCAATGCTTATCTGAGCTATTCTAATTACCTGCGCTTCGGATTGGTTAATCCACAGAATATATTCTCGCGTTACTACATCAAGGTAAAGCGGCCAGACAGTGCAGAAATGACAGGTTTACTGGCGGGTGCTAATATGGTAGACTCTTTAAGGGCTGTGCAGCCGGCTTCGGCTCAATATAAGGCGCTTCAGCGTGCTTATCTGGCTTCGGGCGATCCAAGTGTTAAACAGGTGTTGTTGGTTAATATGGAGCGCCAGCGTTGGAAGTTGCCGGAAACAGGCGATAATTTTGTGCAGGTGAACATTCCGGATTTCAGATTAACCTGGTTTGATAAACAGGATACACTTATTTCGATGAAAGTTTGTGTTGGAGGTAAGCGGGAAGCGGGATATGAGGATAAACTTAAGGCTTTTGCCAAATCGGGTAACCTCGACGATAAACCTAAAAACCATGAAACACCACTGCTTTTTAGTAAAATAAATTCCATACAGGCCAACCCGGTTTGGAACATCCCGGTAAGCATTGCGCAGAGCGAAATTTACTGGATGGCCAGAAAGGATCCGTACTATTTATCGAACAGTAACATCAAAGTTTATTACAACGGAAAGGAAATCTCGGAACCCGATACCATACAGTGGGCAAAATATTCGAGAGATAAACTGCCGTTTAAATTTAAACAGGGTTCGGGTGATGGCAATGCACTGGGTAAATTCAAGTTTATTTTTGACAACAGTTCCAGCATCTATTTGCACGATACCAATAATAAAAATGGGTTCAATCTTTCTAACCGTGCAATCAGTCATGGATGTGTACGCATAGAGAAGCCATTGGAGTTTGCAGAGCTGCTTGTAAAAGATCCTTACACGTACGATAAGTTGCGTGCAGAAGTAGACCTTCCGCCGGTTGATAGTACACGCAACAACTGGTATAAAAAACGAATGGCATTAAAGGCCGACACGTTGAAAACATTTCAGTTAAAGCCCGCCTGGTTTGGGCCTAAAAAACCGGTGCCTTTAATCATCAATTACATTACGGCCTGGTGGCAAAACGATCAGATGCAGTACCGTCCGGATGTGTATGGAATGGACGATAAATTATGGTCGGTTATTAAAAAATTTCAATAACTTTTTTGTGCACCGGCAGGTTCTTCTTTAAAGAGGTTTATCAAGATCTTTTTCTTTTTAAAGAATGCATTAAAAGAAACATGGTGTTGTTCGGACCGGTAAAAAAAGAATTGTTTAAAGAGCATGTCATTTTGTAAAATAGCCTGAATAAAATTCGTAGAATCGTTACCTTTGCCGGGCAGTCGGCAAGATTTGCAGATACATTTAACACATTCATTCTATACACCCGTAAAAATAATTATGCAGGAAAAAGAAACGCTTACCAACCATGAAACGGAACTCAAAACATTGGCCGAAAAATTCATGAATGCATGGTTTAAGCAAAGTATCCGGGAAGATACTGCTGTGTTAAGTGATTATTTTATGCTGCCGCAAAGAAAAACGATCGACAAAAAATCTGTTGTTAACAAAATAAATACTTTTTTTAAAGGCTACGCCAAATTTGTTGGCGGCAGGTACGATATTATTGACGTTGGTTTTGAATTGATGGAAGAAGGGAAAGGGTTTGCCTGCGTAGAGGGGGCGGCGGGTTACCGCGGGGTATTTCCCAACGCAGGCTCTGAAATTCTAAGCGGACCTTTTAAATTGTATTTTACCCTGCAATACGGACAATGGAAAATTGTGCATCTTGTTTTTCCGGGTTTTAGCTACTAACCTGTTGTAACTTCTTTTTTAGCGCTTTTGTATTTGGTTAAGTTAATTAGTAATACACTGGCCAATATAACCACCAATCCTAATAATTGTATAAGGGTAACGCTTTCGTTTGTAAAGCCAAGGCTGAGTAGAATGGCTACAACCGGATTTACGTAAGCGTAGGTGCTTACCTGTGTAGCCGGACGTACAGTAAGGAGCCAAACGTATGCGCTGAAAGCGGCAATAGAACCGAATATAATAAGATAGATAATAGAGAACCACGCTTGTGAGGGGACTGCTGTCCAGCTGAAATGCTTAAATTCTGAGGTCAGGATGCTTCCGGGTACAAAGGCCGCACCGGCAGCGAGCATTTGCCAGGAAGTGTTTACAGCAGCACTGCTCTGTGGGTTCGACTTATATTTAGAGTAGAGGGAGCCGCCTGCCCAGGCTATCGGACCCAATACAAGTAAAATCATACCAATAATCTGAAGTTTGCTTTGGCTGGTGTTTAGCATTAATGCCACCTGCTCCCAGAATAAAAGGATTACACCTATAAAACCAATAATTAAACCCGCTAAGGTTGGCTTGCTGCGCAGGTTTTCGCCCCATTTGGGTTTATCGAGCACCACAAACCAGATGGCGGCTGAGGCAACCATAATGGCAACCAGTCCGCTTGGAATAAATTGTTCTACCCAGATGATAATACCTGTTCCAATACCAAGAAGAAGCAGTCCGCTTATCATTGCATATTTTGCATTTGGCCATTCGAAGATATTTTCGCCTTTGTATTTACACCAGCTCATTAACAAAATGCCGGCCACAAGGAAACGAAAAGAACCGAGAATAAAGGGAGGGAATCCGGTTAGTGCTTTTTGAATAAAGAAATAGGTAGACCCCCATACAATGTAAACCGTGGCAAATGCGAGGTATACCAGGAGGGGCGAGGCAGGTTGTTTAGGCTGATTCATAAACGGCGTTATTTTTCTGGAATAATGAGTTGCTGATCTTCTTTAATGGTTTCGAGTACAATGGTGGTTCGGATGGAGGTAATGGTTTCTATCTTGCTGAAAGAATCGCGTACCAGTGCCATCAGGGAGGCTGAATCGTAAGTTCTTACTTTTACCAGATAACAATCATCGCCGGCAATAATGTGTACCTCCTGTACGGAATCTATAGCTGCAATTGCCTGCGCTGTGGTGGTACAACCGATGCTGTGCGAAGCTTTTATGGAAATAAAGGCCAGCAGTTTTAAATCGAGTGCCTTGGGATTGATTTTGGTGGTATATTTGGTAATAACCTGTTTTTGCTCCAGTTTTTTTACCCTTTCCAGGATGGCAGAGGGGGCCATGTCTAATGCCTGGGCCAGATGAACATTGGAGATCCGCGCATGATCCTGCATCAGCCGGAGAATTTCCAGATCTATTTTGTCAAGTGAAAAAGTATTTTCAGTTATCATTCAGTAAATGTAGTTAAATAAAGAATAATATTCATTTTTTATTAATATTTGTTGATTTTTATTCTCTTTTGAATGTGTATTGTTGTGTTGTCTATGTGTTTTGTGCGATGATTTGAAATCCGGCAGATTTATGTTTGCGGATGGTGTATAAAAAGTTTTGGGTATAAAATAAGGGCTGCACCACTTTTTGAGTATGAGATTTCCCTTATTGCATATTTTTTCTATCTTTGGTTTTTAATGAATTTCCTTTATCCGGGCTTTCTTTTTGCACTTTTAACGGTTGCTATTCCGGTCGTTATCCATTTATTCAATTTTAGGAAATTTAAAAAGATTCATTTCTCCAACGTTCAGTTTCTTACGGAGATAAAAGAACAAAACAGTTCAAAAGAAAAGCTTAAAAACCTGCTCATTCTTCTGTCGCGTATATTGGCGGTTGTTTTCCTGGTTTTGGCTTTTGCCCAACCTTATGTACCACTTAACAACCAGAAAAAAGTTGTTTTAAATAATGTTGTAAGCATTTATGTAGATAACTCTTACAGCATGGAAGCCATTAATCAGGATGGTACCTTGCTGGATGAAGCCAAGCGAAGGGCGAAAGGATTGGTTGCAGATTTTGGGATAAACGATCGTTTTCAGCTTTTAACAAACGATTTTGAAGCTAAATACCAGCGTTTACTCAGCGCCGCCGATTTTCTGAAGGCGCTGGAGGATGTTAAGATTTCTGGCAGCAGCAAAAATCTGCAGCAAATTTTAAACAGGCAATCGGGCGTGTTGTCCGGGCAGGCCAATAAATACAGCTTTATCCTTTCTGATTTTCAGCAGCACATGGCATCGCCACAGGCTTTACAATATGAACCAGCCCTGCAATACACTTTTCTTAAATTAAAGGCAAGCCCCTTACCCAATGTAGCGGTTGATAGTGTGTGGATGTTGTCGCCCAGTCACCAGCCGGGCGCCAGCGAGCAACTCGTGGTACAGCTTAAAAATTATTCAGAAACTCCGGCTACGAACGTACCGCTTACCTTAAGCATTAATGAGCAGCAAAAAGCCCTGGCCTCGGTTAATGTAGGTGCGGGAAAAACAAGTAGAGATACTTTACGGTTTGCCGGATTAAAGGCCGGCTGGCAAAAAGGTCTGGTGCGTATTAAAGATTTTCCCCTTACTTTCGACGATCAGCTGTATTTTAGTTTTAAAGTAGCCGATCATTTTTCTGTTTTGAGCATCAACGGCAATCAGACCGGAAATTACATCAAAGCGCTTTTCGCTGCTGATCCGTATTACCGGCTTACAGAGAATGGAGAACAAAATGTAAACTATAATAATTTTACCGATTACGGGCTCATCATCTTAAACGGATTAAAAAATCCATCGAGTGGTTTGGCGCAGCAAATCAAAAACTACCTTAAAGCCGGCGGAACGGTTGTGGTGTTTCCGGATGTAGCTGCGGATATAAAAAATTACAATGCTTTTTTGAGGAATCTTTCGCTGCCCGTGATAAGACAGGTTGAGACAACCCCTGTGCAGGTAAGTAAAATAGAATTGCAGCACCCTGTTTTTAAAACCGTTTTTGAGCAGGTACCTAAAAATATAGATCTGCCAACAGTAAACCGTTACTTTTCATTTGAAGAAGGAAATCGCTCGGCTAAGGAGCGTATCCTTGAATTACCCGGAGGGAAAACTTTTTTTGCCAGGTATGCGGGTGGTGGCGGACAAATTTACTTAGCTGCCAGTGGATTAAATCCTGTAGACGGAAATTTAGCTACCCACCCGGTATTTGTACCTTTAATGTACCGGATGGCGCTGGTTGGAAACGAAGAAGAAGCTATTTATTATACAATAGGCAGCAACAACACCTTACAGCATAAAAAAATCAACCCGGGCAAAAACCAGATCCTTCAGTTAAAAGCCGGTGCTGTAGAAGTTATTCCGGAAATACGTCAAACAGAAGGGAAAACAAATCTCTACCTGGCCGATCAGATCCGTACAACAGGTTTTTATGATCTGGTGCTTGCCGATTCGTTGTTGCAGACCTATGCCTTTAACAACAACAGAGCTGAATCAGATCTGCATTATCTCAGTAAAGAACAACTGGAAAAATTAGTTCCTAAAAGCAATCTGAAGGTTTTTGATGCCGATAAAGAAGCTGTAAAATTAATTTCGGGCAGCCATAAAATAGGACAAACATTATGGAAACTTTGCCTAATTTTGTCGCTGATGTTTATTGCAGCTGAAATTTTGCTTATCCGATTTTTTAACAACGATAAAAAAACAATATGAATCTCCTGGTTAAAAATGTAGTTATTGCCGATCCGCAAAGCCCCTTGAATACACAAGCATGTGATGTAAGAATTGAACAAGGGAAATTTAAAAATATAGGAAAACTGGAAGCCGGAAAGGGCGAGCAGGTTTTTGATGCGGAAGGTGCTTTTTTAAGTCCCGGATTTTTTGATTTAAATGCAGCAGCCGGTGATCCGGGTTTTGAAACCAGGGAAGATATAGCAACGTTAACCGCTGCGGCTGCAGCCGGCGGATTTACAGAGTTGGCCCTGTTGCCTCATACCAGCCCGGTTGTACAATCCAAATCGCAGGTTGCATATATTGTAAATAAAGCTAAAAATAATTTGGTCAATGTATTGCCTGTGGGCGCCATCAGTCAGCAACGGGAAGGAAAAGAACTGGCAGAACTGTTTGACATGCAACAGGCGGGTGCCGTTGCTTTTTCAGACGGCGACCGTGCCTTACAGGACGATGGATTTATGAGCCGTGCCTTGTTGTATGCTAAAGGAATAGATGCCTTGTTGATGGTTTATCCGGAAAATAAGTCTATTGCCGGAAAAGCACAGGTTAATGAGAGTAAAACAAGTGTGTTGCTGGGGATGAAAGGAGTACCGGCCCTTGCAGAAGAAATGCAGATTGCACGCGATCTCTTCCTGGCAGGTTATAACGAAACCAAAATACACATCAGCAACATATCTACAGCCGGTTCGGTGGCGCTGATCCGCAAGGCTAAAAAAGATGGTGTAAAAGTAAGTTGCGATGTGGCTGCGCACCACCTGGTGTTTACAGAAGAATTGCTAAGCGATTTTGATAGTAATTATAAAGTTAAGCCACCTTTAAGAAGTAAAACGGATATTAAGGCGCTTCTTGCAGGACTTAAAGACGGAACCATTGATGCCATTGTTTCGCAACACCGTCCGGAAGAAATAGAATTTAAGCAGGTTGAATTTGAAATTGCGCATTATGGCATTATAGCACTTCAAACCGTTTTGCCTTTACTGTTAAAAGCAGGAATAAGTGTAGAGCTGCTGGTCGAAAAGCTGGCCATTCATCCGCGTCAGCTGTTAAACAGAGCGGTGCCGGTAATTAAAGAAGGCGAAGAAGCCAGTTTCACTATCTTTGATGTTAATAAAAAATGGTTATATGATGCGGAAAGCAATTTATCCAAATCGGCCAATAGCCCATTAATCGGTACAACCCTTACAGGGAAAGTAAATTTAGTATACAACAACAATCAATATCAAATAATTTAACATGGATAACAGGGTAAAAGAAGCGCTGAGCGCAACCATAAATAAATATGCCGAAGTTTCTGGCGCTGCCGTGGGCAACTTTGAAACAGAGCTGATTGCAGCTTTTGAGCTGGAAGTAAATTTTTTAGATAAGGTCGTTGCCTTTGATTCGGTTTTTGATTCGAATCCGAAATTTGAAGCGCTTAGAGAAGTGTTCTTTGATTTACTGATGGTTAATTTCTTTAGCAGTGATGTGCAAAAACTGGAAGAAGATTACCTGGAAAGTGAAGAGTGGGCCGGTATTGAAGAAGATACGATAGACAGGGGTACAGAATTACTGAACCTGTTGTTGTACATTAAAGAATGCCATGATGAAGAACTGGAACCGGAACTGGGCGATTTTCTGAAAGAATTTTTACTGGTAGAAGATGATGAGTTTCAGGATGAGTTTGATATTTATGAGGAACTGATCAGCAACCAGCAACTGGCCGAAAGCAGTATTAAGGAAATCTGCAACTCGGCAGACAAGCTGAACATCAGCGAAGAAATGGAAGAATTGTTCGTGCCTTTTATGGCTTTTTTCCTGGATACAGATGGAAGTGTAGAAACTTCGAAAGAAATTATTCAGTTTAGCCGTAACAAAGCATTCGATGTAGCAACTTATACATTGATTACAACCATAAACCATTAATAAACTTGAACATGGAACAACAAATTATTCAGGAAGAGAAAAAACCCAACAAACTTGCCTTTCAGGTAGCCATTACTTTTGCCCTTTATTTTTTAGCCTTACTGTTTATTTTAAGGTTAATTGGCCTTGACGGGACAGACCCAGATATGCCTGTATGGCAAAAAGCAGTGTCTGTTATTCTATCTTACGGTACCTTTATCATCGCCATTTATTACACCCAGATTAAACACAAACAAGAACTGGGTGGTTATGTAACCTATGGACGGGCTTTTTCTACCGGATTTAAAGTATCGGCTTACGCAGGTCTGTTTATAGGTATTTTAATGGCTCTGTATTATAAAGTGCTGGATCCGCAGGCCATGGCTGATTTAACGGATCTGGCTGTTAGCAAGGCGAATGGCGATGAAAAGCAAATTCAGGGCATTGAGATGATGAGGGGATATATGTGGATCTTCACAGCCTTTGGTGCTGCCATTACATATACCTTGCTGGGGCTTGTAATCAGTTTAATTACAGCAGCCATTGTG
>JASLGV010000043.1 GCA_030149995.1 Pedobacter sp. | reverse complement strand
GTAAAAGCGTAATTTTTCATTCCCGCCGCTAATACTAACCTGCTGCTCCTGAAACTTTCCTCTTTGAAAAAAAACATCTCTCCAATCGGTATTTATTCCTCTTAGTGAATCTAAAATCTGGCTTGCACGTTGTTTATAAGCCGCTGTTCCGGCAACAACAGTCGGATTTTTGGGAGAGTAAGTCCATCCTGGCCCATAATTTTTACCATAGTTTAAACCTGCTTCTTCTTCAAACTGTAACCGTTCTCCGGTATTCATCATAATAAAATTAGGTCTGCTCAGGTTTGAAAAGCCATATTGGGACGTGTAGTTTACAGCAATTCCGCCCGATTTTCCTTTTTTAGTTGTCAGGATGATTACTCCATTTGAGCCTCTTGAACCGTATAAAGATTTGGCAGAAGCATCTTTCAGTACGGTTGCATTTTCGATATCTTCAGGGTTAATGGTCTGAAAATAACCTGCTTCTATGGGCACGCCATCCAATACATATAAAGGCGTTGAAGAACCATTTACAGAGGTAATTCCGCGTATGGTGGTCGAGGCACTTTGTCCGGGCTGCCCCGAACTTGAAATAACACTCATCCCCGCAACCCTTCCCTGAAGAATCTGATCCAGGGTTAAACCGGGTACACTGTTAATCTTATCGGCCGTTACCAGCGTAGAAGCATTTGCCGATTGTGCTTTGGTATAATTGGTATAGCCGGTAATAACTACATCCATCAGTTTACCTGCACCTAAAGTTAAGATAACGGTACCCAGGTTATTTTTTGCTGCAACTTCCCTATCGGTATACCCGATAAACGAAATAATCAAAACTGCATTTTCTTCTACATTCTTCAATGTAAAATTGCCATTCGCATCGGTTACGGTTCCACCTTTACCTTTTATCCTGACTGAGGCACCGGGCATGGGGTTACCACTTTCGTCCACCACTTTCCCTGTAACATCTATTGGCTTTAAAACATTTTCAAACTTGGTTACATTGGGTGTAATCAAAATGGTATTCTCTTTAATTTCCCAATCAAATGGTTGTGTTTTTAATGCTTGCGTAAGTACTTCCTTTAATTCGGCATTTTTCAAATCAATGGTTACAGGTTTTGATTTCTGCCTGATTAAATCTGCATCGTATAAAAAGAAATATCCACTCTGACGCTTGATTTCTTTCAAAATACGTTCTAAGGGTACATTTCTCTCGTTTATACTAATTCGCTGCGAAAATGCAGATGCGCTTACCTGGATGCACAACATAATCAGAAGCATCAGTTTCATGGTTCGGACCCTTTGCTGGTTGAAAAAATTTGCAGTAAAACGCGTCGCTTTAAAAGATTGACGCTTACTACCGGGTGCGTAAAAATTCATACATTCAGTCTGGTTTAAAGGTTAAATTGATTGGTTGATTTATTCTGTATGCTCTTAATCGCATTACATGGTTTTTGGTTTACATTTACTGGCCCTGCACCACCGTCAGGTTTTTTCCTTCGCGGAGCTTAAATCTGATATTACCCGTTTTTTCGAGCATTTTTAATACTTCAGATAGGTTTGCCTTTCGAGGAACCATTCCATTGTATTTTTTATCAGGTACCGAACTGTAATCGATGTTGATGTCGTACCACCGTTCCAGTTGATTTAAAATGGTTTTCAGATTGGCATTGTCGAATTGAAACAAACCATTTTTCCAGGCTATTTCATCATCGGTATCCACATGGGTAATCAACCGAATGGCCGTATTGCCCGTTAGATCAGAAATGGATTGCTGGCCCGGCTTTAAAATCTGTGCAGACATTAAATTATGTACATTAACCTGCCCCTCGAGCAGGGTTGTTTTAGTTACACGCTCGTCGGGATAGGCGTTAATATTAAAATGGGTGCCCAGTACTTCAACCTCCTGGTTCATGCTTTTCACATAAAAAGGCATCGCTTTATTTTTTGCTACCTCAAAGTATGCTTCGCCTGTTAATTCTACCCTACGCGCTCCTCCTTTAAAAACTTCGGGATATTTTAAAGAGGAAGCTGCATTTAGCCAGACTTTTGTTCCATCTGGCAAAAATACCTGGTACTGCCCGCCCTTAGGTGTTTGAATGGTGTTGTAAGACAAGGTTTTTCCGGTTCCCAAATCTTGACGATCTAAAACAGTGTAGATCAACTGCCCATTATTTGTTTTGGAAATTTTAAGTCCATCCTGATCCAGGATATCAGCAACCCGATCATCAAGAATCACTTTTTCCCCGTTAGAAAGTGTAAGTATGGCTTTGTTACTCCCTGGAGAAACATCGAACAATTGTGTTTCTGCAATATTAGCTTTCAAGGCAGGTGTATCGGATTTCCTGTTCAGGTATAACAAACTACCTGCACACAGCAGAATAGCAGCGGCGGCGGCATATTTATAAAATGAAATAACGGCAGTTTTCTTGGTTTGAGCAATTTTTGCCTGAATGGCCTTTAAATTCTCCGCTTCCAGCTTCTGAAGATCTTTTAAAGCCAATGGCTCTTTGTTCTCACCCAGATAAGCATAATATGCTTCTACAAAACGAATTTCGTCTGCATTTGCTTTACCAGCAAGATATCTTTCTATAATTTTTTGTAATTCTTTTTTATGGTTAAAAGCGTTCATTTTTTCTGGTTTTTATATAGTTGTACCAGAAAATGAAAAAAATCCCAAAAAAAAATAAAATATCCTTAATAAGATGAAGGAATTAATCAGAAAAAACGAAATAAACAATAAAAAGAAACAGGAATAAATGTGTCAACCGAAATTTTAAGGCTTGCGCTGCATTATTTAACTGGTTTTGTACGGTCTTTTGAGAGATGTTTAATTGAACCGCTATTTTCGCCGTAGATAAGCCTTCAAAATAATGAAGGATAAAAATCTCTCTGCGTTTTGGAGGCAGGGCTTCAATAAATAAATTGATTAGATGTTTAACTTCTTGCTCCAGCAAATCGCCATCTGTTTGCAGGGGAGAAATCAATTCTGTTTCGAAACTTTGTAGCAACGGGTTCGTTTTCGGACTTCGTGCAAACTGCTTCAACACCTGAAAACGAACGGCCGTATGCAGATAAGCCGCCGGGTTTTCTAAATCCAGTTCAGTCCGGCGGTTCCATAAATCGGTAAAAATGTTCTGAATAATATCCTGGCAACGCTCCTTTTCCGGAAGCCGTTTGTAAGCTGCCTGATAAAGTTCTTTCCAGTAACGTTTGTAAATCTGAACAAAAGCGGCCTCATCTCCTTGCTTTAATAAGTCAAAAAGTACATGATCGTTTTCACAATTGCCTGAAGATTTCAAAAGTTTAAGTTATGTTTGGAAACCAAACATAATCATTTTTAAGAACTTTTTGCGATCCCCTCTGATGAGAATTGTAAATCGTAAAGCTTTTTATAATACCCGTTTAGCTTCAATAACTCCTGGTGCGTACCTTGCTCTTTGATTTCGCCTTTATCCAAAACAATGATCCGGTCGGCTTTCTGAATGGTCGACAACCTGTGGGCAATTACAATGGAAGTACGCCCTTTCATTAAATTATCAATTGCATGCTGAATAAGAAGTTCCGTTTCGGTATCTACAGATGAGGTGGCCTCATCCAGTACCAGAATGGCCGGGTTGTGTACCAATGCCCGGATAAAAGAAATAAGTTGCGCTTGCCCGGCAGAAAGCGTAGCCCCCCGTTCCATTACATTGTACTGGTAGCCTCCCGGTAAACGTTCTATAAAATCGTGTGCACCAACTTTTTTGGCCGCCTGTACCACTTCTTCAAGTGTAATGGAAGCATTATTCAGGGTAATGTTATTTAAAATTGTATCCGAGAAAAGGAAAACATCCTGCAAAACCGTGGCAATATTTGCCCTTAAGTAGTTCAGTTCAAAATCTTCAATGGCAATGCCATCAATGGTAATCGTCCCCTTTTTGATTTCATAGAAACGGTTCAGGATGTTAATTGTCGATGATTTTCCGGCACCAGTGGCACCCACCAGGGCAACTGTTTGTCCGGCGCCTACATTAAATGAAAGATCTTTAAGTACAAAATTATCATCATTATAAGCAAACCACACCTGTTTAAATACAATTTCGCCCTGCAGCTTTTCGGGCTGAAGCGTTCCGTTATTCGGCGTCGTTTCGTTCGTATCAAGTACTTTAAATATACGTTCGGCACCCACCATACCCATTTGCAGTGTATTGAATTTATCGGCCAGCTCACGTATCGGCCTGAACAACATGCTGATGTACATAATAAACTCTGCAATGGTGCCGGGTGTTACAGAAAGTGGTTTAGATAAAATCGATCTGGAACCATACCAAACCAGTAAACCCAGCGACATGGCGGAAATCAACTCAACAACCGGAAAAAAGATGGAATAATACCAGTTGGAGCGGATGTTTGCATCGCGGTATCTTTTGTTAATCGCATTAAACTTTTTATACTCCTGCTGCTCGCGGGCAAAATATTGGATAATGGAAACCCCGGTAATGTGTTCCTGCAAAAAGGTATTGAGGTTGGCTACTTCTTTACGGATTTCCTGAAAAGCTACCTTAATGGCTTTCTGAAAGATGCGGGTAGCCATCATCAATAAAGGTACCGGTAGCAAAACCACAATGCTTAGTTCCCAATCGGTGTAAAACATTACGCCGATAATAACAATCACCTGCAAAATATCGCCAATCATGGAGATCAGACCTTCAGAAAAAATATCGGCTATGGTTTCAAGATCAGAAACGGTTCGGGTAATGAGCTGCCCGATGGGCGTTCTGTCGAAAAACTTAAGTCTCAGCTTCGTAATGTGATTAAATACATTTATACGCAAATCGCGGATAACCGATTGCCCCAGTGTATTGGTTAACAAGGTATGGTTATACTGGATCAGCGTTTGCAGAATCAATACAAAAAGCATCAGCATGGTCATGTTAACAAGACCTGCATACTTACCGGTTAAAATGTAATGATCGAGTGTATATTTAATCAGCAACGGACGTACAGGAGAAACCGCGGCCAGCAAAATAGTTAGTATAACCGACCAGATAAAAATGGTACGGTAAGGTTTTACGTATTGAAAAATACGTTTTAGTAATCCTGTATTATATACGTCGCCTGTTACTGCCATTGTTTCTTATATTGAAAACCGGATATTGAAAAGATTTTTTTATCTAATTAATCAAGATACGGATATTCCACTTTGACCAAGTATAAGCCACATGCTGGCACTGACTGGCCGGCATTGCTGCGGTTTTTACTTTCTATAATTGCTTTAAAACCTTCGAGGTTTATTTCACCTTTCCCAACTTTAACCAGTGTCCCCATAATGGCACGTACCATGTTTCTTAAAAAACGATCGGCCTTTACCGTAAATACCAATCCTTCTCCATCTTCCACAAAAAAGGCTTCGGTAACCTTACAGTTATTGGTAAAAGTTTGGGTATTGGATTTGCTGAAACAAGAAAAATCGCGGTATTCCAGGAGCAATGCAGCTGCCTCATTCATTAACTTTACATCCAGCTTATCTTTCATTAACCAGGAACGGTTAAGCTTAAAAGGATCTTTCTGAAAATGTATATAGTATTTATAAGCACGGGCTGTCGCATCAAACCGGGCATGCGCCTCGTCTGACACTGCAACAATACGTTTGGCGGCAATCTGGTATGGCAATAAAGCGTTGATGCCCGAAACTGCGTTTAGCACCCGTTGTTCGTCCAGATCCGTTACATCGAAATGAGCATAAAAATCCGTTGCATGTACCCCTGTATCCGTTCGGCCGCAGCCCAATGTTTCGATGGTTTGTCTGAAATAAACAGACATGGCCTTATCCAGCAATTCCTGAACGGTTATTGCGTTCGGTTGAATCTGCCAGCCGTGGTACAGACTACCATCATAAGCCAATTGTATGAAATACCTTTTTTTATTCAAAGCGCTGCAAAAATACTTTTTTCTTTATACTTGTGTACGACCTCTTCGGTATTAAAATATTTTCTCCCTGTAAAATTACACGTTTCTTAAGCAAGATTTGACGGTTAAAGCACCCGCTTAACAAAACAGATATGCCCGGTGCCCGGTAAAGATATTATTGAGCATTGCATAGAAATAGTATTTTATATAAGTTTGCCTAACAATAAACTAAAATGATACAAAGAATCCAATCCATCTGGTTGCTGCTGGCAGCACTTACCCTGATCTGTCTGCTGTTTTTACCAATTGCAGGAACCGAAACACAGACTGCACAAGTTAGTTTACATTTATCGGGTATTTACCAGACTGTTGCCGGTAAGCAGGCTGTAACAAACGAAAATTTTACCCCCCTGTTAATTACAAATGTTGTGATTGCTTTTATCTGCTTTTTTAACATTTTTAATTTCAGGAAAAGAACCTCACAAAAACGTGTAGCCCTTATTTCAATCGTACTGATAGTTTTATTTGCTTTCTGGTGCAGTACCTTTACAGAGAAACTACCCGGAGGATTTGCAAATGCACATTTAAGTGTTGGTGCCTATTTTCCAATTGCAGCCATTCTTTTCTGTATCCTGGCCATTGCCGGCATAAACAAAGATGAAAAACTGATCCGATCGGCCGATCGGTTAAGATAATTCAAAAACGGCGTTTTTTTACTCTAAATAAAGTGTTCAGAAGAGAAAGTCTTTTGAACACTTTTTTATTTTAAGGCCATCCGGACTGATCGGAATGATAAAATTAAATGTTAAAATTTCTGCAGTTTAAAACTGGCGAGCCCCAATAGATTAGCCTGTGAATACCTCCTCCACGTGGTTTAGACGCATAGAATTCTTTTAAAACTCCGCCAACAAGTGTTAGGCTCTTATTTTCAATAAATTAGCTTCAAAAACTATTTACTTGATAATCTGTGAAATACGAAATATAAACCGTACCTTTGCGGCTCAATTTAAAATAATAAAAGACGAATGACAAACCCATTTAAAGCATTGGGGATAAGTGATGACGTCGTTAATGCCGTAAAGGACCTTGGATTTGAAAATCCAACGCCTATTCAGGAGCAAAGTATTCCTGTACTGTTAGAAGGCACTAATGATTTTGTTGGTTTGGCCCAAACAGGAACAGGAAAAACAGCCGCATTTGGTTTGCCGCTGTTAGAACTAATCGATTTTAAAGTAAACAAACCACAGGCATTAATTTTATGCCCTACACGTGAATTGTGTTTACAAATCGCTAACGACCTTAAAAACTTTTCTAAAAACATTGCAAATGCACATGTAGTTGCCGTTTACGGTGGCGCAAACATTATGCAGCAATTACGCGAGATACGCAGTGGCGTACAAATCGTGGTGGCCACGCCCGGCCGTATGTTAGACATCATTGGCCGTAAGGCAATTGATTTCTCAAATGTTAAGTATGTAGTGCTTGATGAAGCAGACGAAATGTTGAACATGGGTTTCCAGGACGACATTAACGACATTTTATCAACCACTCCAGACGACAAAAAAACATGGTTATTCTCGGCTACTATGCCGGCAGAAGTACGTCGTATAGCTAAAAACTATATGGATGCACCGGTAGAATTAACCATGGGCACCAAAAACACCGGTAACGTAAACATCGAACACGAATATTATATTGTTCGTGCCCGCGATAAATACGCAGCCCTTAAACGTATTGTAGATTTTAACCCGGAAATTTTCGGTGTTGTATTCTGTAAGACCAAATTAGATACGCAAGAGGTTGCTGAACATTTAATTAAAGATGGTTACAATGCAGATGCCTTACATGGCGACTTATCGCAACAACAACGTGATAAAGTAATGCAACGTTTCCGCGAGCGCAACATGCAGTTATTAATTGCAACCGATGTAGCTGCACGGGGTATCGATGTAAACAACGTAACACAC
>JASLGV010000003.1 GCA_030149995.1 Pedobacter sp. | reverse complement strand
CTTTCAGAAGAGCCAGTAAACGCCATAATGAGCAATATAGTGATAGTTTTACCGGTTATCTGAACGGAGATTTTGAAACAGGAAAAGTAAAACATCAGCTGGTTGTTGGTTATGATTACAACAACAGTCTGATTCCTATAGGATCTTCTCAGCAGGATGCAACCGGATACCGTTTATTAAATGGAGGTATAGCTGCTAAATATGTAGCTAAAGATTCAGCAAAATATGAGATGTATAATTATAAGGGAAAAATGATTCCCCGTCCAAATGTATCTTCATTTGATTTAAGCACCAACAGCCACTCGCTCCAGGATATTGATAAATACGTTTATTCCCCTAATAACACCGATGTAGTTGTTCCTTTCTATTCGCAACAGCACAGTATGTACATTCAGGATCAGTTATCGATTAACCGTCTTAAAATCTTACTGGCCTTGCGTTATGATATTTTCCTTTCTGATCTGGGTTATACCACAAACAACGTAACCCGTGTCAAACAGCATGCTTTATTACCAAGAGTTGGCGCTACTTACGAAATCAACAGAAATATCAATGCCTATGCTACCTATACAACAGGTTATAGCCCACAAGCAGCCAGCAGCCAGAATGCGGCAGCCGGAGGCCCTTTTGATCCGCTGCAAAGTTACCTGCTGGAAGCAGGTGTAAAAACCGACTGGTTTAATAAAAGATTAAGTGCAACTGCTTCAGTTTACAAAATTGAACAGCGTAATGCCCTATACAACGCCTTAGATCCAGATAATCCTGATCGTTTGATTCAGATTGGAAAAGACATTTCTAAAGGTATTGAAATGGATATCGTGGGTTATGTATTGCCTAACCTGAATGTAATTGTAACTTATGCTTATAATGACGCTGTTTTACAAGGAGCAAGAGGTGGTGCAGATAGTCTGTACAACAACCAGCAAAAACCAAATGCGCCTAAACACATGGGAAGCATCTGGGCAAAATACCAATTGATGAGCGGAAATCTTAAAGGGCTTGGATTTGGTGCCGGTGCTTATTATGTAGGAAAACGTACATTCGGTTTTCAGGGACAGCAGAGTATTTTACCTACTCCCGGACCAGAATATTTATTGTTTAATGCTGCTGTTTATTATAAAATTGATAAAGTACAGGTACAGTTCAACATGAACAACATCACAAATAAAACCCATTGGGTTGGTGGTTACGACAGCTCAAGACTTTATCCGGGCGCACCGCGTAACTGGCTCACTTCTATCACTTATAATTTTTAATATCGTTCAAATATATTATCATGAAAAAGAATATCTTCACTTTATTGTTCACCCTCCTTGTTTGTCTGTCTGCAGCTGCCCAAACCAAAAACAAAGGAAATATTTTATATGTATTACGGATGGAATACCGCGACAGGCCAATCGATGAACAGGTTAAAAGCCATCTTGATTCCCTGGGATACAAGGTTACTTTTGCTGACCAGTCAGAGCCTGTATCTAAGGCAAAGGGTTATGATCTCATTATAATCTCTTCTACGATAGGATCACAGGATTTTGAAGGGAAGTACAAGGATGTTTCTATACCTATTTTAACCTGGGAAAATGATATCTTAGATGATATGCGTTATACAGGTAAAAATAAAGGTGTAGATTTCGGCGAAGTTGCCGGAGAGCATTATATATACCTGGTAAATGCGCCTCATCCTTTATCAGCCGGCCTGCCTGCAGGAATCAATTCCGTTTACCGCAAAGATCAGCCCATGGGCTGGGGCAAACCAGGATTAGGTGCATCAATTATTGCAACAATTCCAGGTCAGCCAGACAAAGCGATTATCTTCGGTTACGAAAAAGGAGCTACAATGGATTATGATTTCCTCGCACCAGCCAGAAGGGTTGCTTTTTTCCTGGATAATACCACATTTCCTTTATTAAAAGAAAACGGTATAAAATTATTTGATGCCGCTGTTAAATGGGCAATTTCGAAATAAAAATTATCCTATAAAATAAATTCCCTTAATTAAAAGAGGTTGCAGCATTGATAAAAAAATGATCAACCTCTTTTTCAAAAAACACAACAAATAACTAACCTTTTAGTCATTAATTCAATAATTATCTTCTAAAAACGAATCAATAACCATTTACCATACTTGTTTACAAAACAGAACGTGGTTTAAGAAAAGAACCTCAATAAAAAGCTTCTTCTTCATTTATTAATATTTTCCTGGAAACTTCAGTTCCAAAATAGATAATGTGCATGTAAGCACATATATAAATAACAGTAAATAAGGTCTAATACCTTTGGCCTTTGGTAAATAGTTTAACCTTATTGATCTTAAATTTATTGTTAGGCAAAACTTCCACAATATTCAAAGTGTATTTCTTATCAAAGTCCTTACCATCCTGTACAATTAATTTTGACAACTCTTTCCAGCTCAAGTACAGGAATGAAGGTTTGCCAGTCAAAACATTCCTTGCATCCTGTTTCGTAGGATAAAAAAACATAGTCTCCTGATCGTAATTCGGTATAGACCCGAATAAGAAATTATAATAAGTCCACGGGCCTTCAGAGCCAATTTCAAAAATTTGCTGGTCTTTGTTAATATTTATGGTGTCGGCCAGAAAATAAACCGGCTTAGGCTTTTGCGAGAAAGCAGGGATTGAAAGGAATAAAAACAGTATAAAAATTAATGCCTCTTTAATTTTCCTTTTTTTCATAATATATTACACGTACTTTTTATTTCCAACTTCATTTATTTGTTGTAACTGAAACGTTTCCATTACAGTGAATTTATATTCCTATTTCATCAAAGTTACATAAGTTTATTTAACGAAGAAATGCAGGTTTTTATACCTGCCTTTCTTCGTTGTTTTTATTCGGCATTTCAAAATTGATCACCAAACAATTACTGTTTCATACTATTGTTGCCTGATCAGGGTAATAAAGCCTTTTTGCTTTAGTTTTCCATTCCCAAAATCAATTACATAATAATATGTATTTTCAGCCAATGGAGCACCTTTTAAGGTTCCATCCCAGGTGTTTTGATAGCCCTTTTGCGTAAACACCAGTCTTCCGGCCTTATCAAAAATGCTTACAATGTTGTTCGGATACATATCGATGTTCTCCACCATCCATACATCGTTCTGACCATCACCATTCGGGCTGAGAATATTACTTGCTTTTACAGCCTGAAAATCATCTCTAACTTCTACAGTATAGCTAAGGCTTTTACTACATCCATTGGCGTTACTTACGGTAACTGTATAAACAGTCGTTACAGTGGGGCGAATGGTTAAACTTGCTGTATATTGGCCAGATACAATACCAGCCGAATTACTCCATTGATAAGCGGTACCACCTGCTGCCGTTAATATAAGTGTTTCGCCTTTACTTACATTGCTTCCTTTGCTACTGGAGATAGAAACCACTGGACTTGCATTAATAATAAGGGTTCCATTAATATAGTTAAAGTTATAATTTGCAGCTACTCCACCAACTGGTTTCAGCGCATAGTTTCCTGGAGAAGAACTACTGTTTCCTTCTGATGAAACGGTTGGCTTGGTATTCAGACTGCCTTCACCATCGTTGAATTTAAAACCTGTATAAGCTAAAGTCAACGTTGGCAGATTACTCCCTTCACATGTTTGTTTGTCGTGCGCAGTAACGGTTAAAGTAGCTTTGTTTACCGTCAGGTTTGCCGAAACAAAATTAACATTATAGTTGCTGCCAGCTGTTAATGAACCAATATTAATCTGATAAACACCAGCGTTTTCTCCCTGATTACGTGTCAATGTACCTGTAACCACATTACCTCCTATAAGACCTGTGGCGGTATATGTAAACGCCGGATCAGCATCACCATAAGTTTTAGTCTTCGGAGCAGCTGTAATGTTAAGCGGTGCCGCGGTTATAATCAGGTTCGATTTTAAAACCTGGTCGCTATAGTTGCTGCCACCCAAAAGCGTTGCTGTTACAAGTTGTGTGCCTGCATTGGTTAAGCTGTTATCGGTATAGTTTACAGTTGCACCCGCTGGCAACGTACCTGTAATCGCCAGCGATTTAGCTGTACCATCGTATACAAAGCTCTGCCCTATAAAGGTTATACCGGTAATGGTAGCTTTGGTAATACTTAAGTTTGCTGTTAAAACCAGGTCATTGTAATTGATACCTGAAATAGTGGCTGTAACAACCTGTGTACCTGCGTTGGTTAAGGTATTGTTTGTATATGCTACGCTTGTACCGGTTGGTAAGCTACCGGTAATGGCAAGCGATTTAACGGTTCCATCGTATGCAAAGCTTTTGTCTGTAAAAGTAATCCCCGTAATGGTTGCCTTGGTAACACTTAAGTTTGCGGTTAATACCAGGTTATTGTAATTCCCCCCTGTTATGGTCGCTGTAACAACCTGTGTACCTGCGTTGGTTAAGGTATTGTTTGCATAAGAAACACTGGTCCCGGTTGGCAAGCTACCGGTAATGGCAAGCGATTTAGCTGTACCATCGTATGTAAAGCTTCTGTCTGTAAAAGTAATCCCCGTAATGGTTGCTTTGGTAACACTTAAGTTTGCGGTTAATACCAGGTTATTGTAATTCCCCCCTGAAATAGTCGCTGTAACAACCTGTGTACCTGCGTTGGTTAAGGTATTGTTTATATAAGAAACACTTGTACCGGTTGGTAAGGTACCGGTAATGGCAAGCGATTTGACTGTACCATCGTATGTAAAGCTTTTGTCTGTAAAAGTAATGCCCGTAATGGTTGCCTTGGTAACACTTAAGTTTGCGGTTAATACCAGGTCATTGTAATTCCCCCCTGAAACGGTCGCTGTAACAACCTGCGTACCTACGTTGGTTAAGGTATTGTTTGCATAAGAAACACTTGTACCGGTTGGCAAGCTACCGGTAATGGCAAGCGATTTGACTGTACCATCGTATGTAAAGCTTTTGTCTGTAAAAGTAATGCCCGTAATGGTTGCCTTGGTAACACTTAAGTTTGCGGTTAATACCAGGTCATTGTAATTCCCCCCTGAAA
>JASLGV010000529.1 GCA_030149995.1 Pedobacter sp. | reverse complement strand
TATTCTGTACTGGCTGATCCCCCGCATCTATAAAACGGAATTGTTCTCTAAAAAGCTCGCATCTTTCCATTTCTGGATCGGCACCTTGGGTATCTTGTTTTATGCCATTCCCATGTATTGGGCAGGCTTTACACAAGGTTTAATGTGGAAAGAGTTTACACCAGAAGGTTTGTTGAAATACCCGAACTTCTTAGCCACTACCTTACAGATCATTCCAATGCATGTATTGAGATCGATCGGCGGAGCATTATATCTGCTGGGTGTTATCGTAATGACTTATAATCTGGCTAAAACCATGCGCAGTGCCAAACTGGTGGCAAATGAACCTGCCGAAGCCATGCCATTGGAATCTGTAATTGTACACGAAAGCAAGGCCGATAAAGCCTGGCACCGTGTACTGGAACGTAAGCCAATGAAATTTATGGTCTTATCACTGATTATTATTTTAATTGGTGGAATGGTCGAAATGATGCCAACCTTTACCATCCAGTCGAACGTACCAACCATTGCCAGTGTAAAACCTTATAGCGCATTAGAGTTACAGGGACGCGATTTATACATCCGCGAAGGTTGTGTAAACTGCCATTCCCAAACCGTTCGTCCTTTCCGTTCCGAAACCGAACGTTATGGTGAGTATAGTAAAGCGGGCGAATTTGTATACGACCATCCATTCTTATGGGGTAGTAAACGGACCGGCCCTGATTTGCACCGTGTAGGCGGTAAATATTCAGATGCCTGGCATTTTAATCACTTATTGGATCCGGGATCTATGTCGCCTGGTAGTATTATGCCGCCATACCCTTGGCTGATAACCCAAAAACTGGATATTTCTACCACACCGGCCAAAATAAGGGCCATGCAAACATTGGGGGTTCCTTATGCCGAAGGTTTTGACAAAGAAGCCAATATACAATTGGAATTGCAGGCCAATAAAATTGCAGCAGAGCTGAAACAAAATAATATTGAGGTGAAAAGCGACCGCGAAATCATTGCCATAATAGCCTACCTGCAACGCCTTGGTACAGATATAAAAGCAAATAAAGAAGTCATTCCATCAAACCAGTAATTATGTTTAATCAAATTAAAGACTTAGCCGGAGGCGAATTTTACCTCATCAGTTCCCTGATTATGTTCATGTTATTCTTTGTGATCGTAGGGATTTATTTACTGCGGCTAAACAAGAGCCATATGCAAGCCATGCGTAATTTACCGATCGAAGATCTTAATCAAGAGGTATATGAAGAAGATTAATTTATTAATACTGCTTTCCTTTATTTCGTTGTACACCTTTGCAGCCGATGGCGCTAAAGATGTGGTTGCAGCACCACCTTCAGATCCTGGTTTGGGATTAAGCAGTACTGAAATGCTGATTTTATTACTGCTGTTATTTGTGGTTGTATTGCTGGTGGTTTCGGTTACCTTACTAAGTGCTTTTAAAGTGATGTACCGGGAGCAGTTAAACCCAACACCGTATATCGCGCCGGAAGAAGCCGCAAAAATTGAATATGAAAAATGGGCTGCCCAACAGAATCGTAAAGCACCTTTATGGAATAAACTGTTAGGCTTAAAACCAATAGAACAGGAGAAAGACCTGGTAATTGAGCATGCATACGATGGTATCCAGGAACTGGATAACCCGGTGCCAGCCTGGTTTAACATTTTATTTTTCGGTACCATGTTGTTTGCCGCAGGTTATCTCTTTTATTATCACATAGGTGGATATGGAGATTTGCAAGACACAGAATATGCCAAAGAAATGGTGAAAGCCGATGAGCAAAAAGCTTTATACCTTGAGAAATCGGCCAATGCTATAGACGAACATTCTGTAAAGCTGGATCAGGCGGCCAACATACTTGAGGAAGGGAAAAATATATTTAAAGGAAATTGTGTGGTTTGCCATGGGGATGCCGGGCAGGGTGGTATTGGTCCGAATTTAACCGATGCCTACTGGTTGCATGGCGGTGGTATTCAGCATGTGTTTAAAACCATTAAATATGGCGTACCCGAAAAAGGAATGGTTAGCTGGGAAAAAAATCTCAATCCAAAGCAAATCAGTGCGGTGGCCAATTACATCATTTCTTTAGAAGGTTCTAATCCGGCAGGTGCAAAAGCACCACAAGGTGAAAAATATGAAGCAACAGCAGTGCCGGCCGACTCGGTAAAAACAGCAAATGATACAACAAAATAAAACGGGTAAAACAGCAAAGGGCAGGAATTTTATCTATCCTAAGAAACCATCAGGTAAATTATATAATTACCGTAAATGGTTTAGCTATGCACTGCTCTTGCTGTTATTTTCTGCACCTTTTGTAAAGTTTAAGGGAGAACAACTGGTCTTGCTGAACATTCTGGAAAGGAAGTTTGTCTTTTTCGGTGTCATCTTTACGCCGCAGGATTTTTATCTGTTTGCATTAGCCATGCTTATTTTTATCATGGCAGTTGTTTGTTTTACAGTGGTGCTGGGCAGGCTCTGGTGCGGTTGGGCCTGCCCGCAAACCATTTTTATGGAAATGGTTTTCAGACGCATTGAATACTGGATAGAAGGAGATGCCGCAAAACAAAAGAAACTGGATGCACAGCCCTGGAATGGCGAAAAGATATTCAAGAAAACAACTAAACATTTTATTTTTCTGCTTATTTCTTTCGGCATAGCCAATACTTTTCTGGCCTATGTAATCGGTTCTGATGTATTGATAAACATTATTACCGAACCGGTAACCGCACATGTTTCGGGCTTTGCATCGATCTGTATTTTTACAGCGGTTTTTTATGGGGTATTTGCCTATCTGCGCGAGGTTGTTTGTACGGTGATCTGCCCATATGGCCGTTTACAAGGTGTCTTATTGGATAATCAAAGCCTGGTAGTTGCATACAACCAGCAGCGTGGCGAACCGCGGGGACATATCCAGAAAAATCAGTCTGCAGACAAACTGGGCGATTGTGTAGACTGTGGCCTTTGTGTACAGGTTTGTCCAACGGGTATCGATATCCGAAAGGGTACTCAGCTGGAATGTATCAATTGTACTGCTTGTATCGATGCCTGTAACGAGGTGATGCATAAAATCGGAAAGCCAGCTTCTTTGATTGGTTATTACAACCAGGATTTTATTCAGCATAAGAAGCCGTTTAAGATTGCTTTAAAGGCATACGGGTATGCTGCGGTATTACTGGTTGTTATACTGGTCTTTTCGTCGCTTATTTACAAACGCGAAAACGTAGAAACAACGGTGTTGCGGGCAAGCGGTACACTTTACCAGAACCGGGCAGGAGGGAAGGTCAGTAATCTTTACAATGCAGAATTGATTAATAAAACGAATCAGCCCGTTCGGTTTACCTTTAAATCACAAAATAAGCAGGATGAGATTGAATTTATTCAGAAAACAGATTTGCTACCTAAAGAAGGGACTGTTCATCTTACGTATTTCTTAATTCGTAAATCGGCAGATATCAAAGCGTATAAAACAGATGTTACTTTTGAGGTACTGGCAGAAAACGGGCAGGTGATTAGTACAGCCCATACGAGTTTTTTTGCACAACCAAATCAGTAAGATCATTAACAAAATAGCAATATGAACTGGGGAAAAAAAATTGTACTGGGCATGGTGGCCTTTATGCTTTTTATCGTGGGGATGGTCATTTACATGTTTTCTATACATGGACGCGATGCACTCATTGAGAATGATTATTACGAAAAAGGCATTCATTACGACCAGGAATATGAAGCTGAGCAAAACCTGCTGAACGATCAGGCCACGCCTGTTATTAACGTGCGTGCACAACAGCTGGTTATAAAACTGAAAGACAGTGCCAGTTACACGCTTACCTTAATGAAACCGGCTGATGCTACTGCCGACCGGAAACTGGAAGGACATACCGTAGGTACAGAACATCTGGTGCTGGCCAATTGTAAGGGCATGTCTGCCGGGAGGTGGTTTTTAAAACTCGAATGGCAATCTGCCGGAAAAAATTATTTGTATAAAACCAATATTAACCTGTAATGGCTTACCTGCCACTTGCGTTTTTAATGGGGCTGCTCGGCAGCTTGCATTGTGCGGTTATGTGTGGGCCTATTGTTTTGAGTTTACCGCTGCAAAAGGCAAGTCGCTTGTATGCCTGTTTACAATTGTTTCTTTACCAGTTTGGCCGTATTTCGGTATATGTATTACTGGGTATGCTGGCAGGTGCATTTGGAAATGCATTAAAGATATTTACCAGCCAGAAAACGGTTAGCATGTTAACCGGTGTGCTGTTAATTGGTTTTGCCCTCTTACAGTTTAACCAGGCTTACAAAAATAAATCGGGTCTTTTTCAGCTTAAATTGCTAAAACCCGTCAGCAGGTTAATGTCTAAAGTTTTTCATTTGCCCTTATGGGGTTTCTTTGTTGGTTTCCTGAACGGTTTAATTCCTTGCGGAATGGTGTACCTGGCTTTGGCAAGTGCCCTGAATACATCGTCCTTACAATCGGCAGCAACTTTTATGCTTTTGTTTGGTTTGGGCACTTCTCCGCTAATGCTGTTTATTTCGCTGGCTGGTGTTTACCTGAAAAAATACATCCGTTTTAACGTTCAAAAAATCATTCCATGGTTTATGCTGCTTATGGGAGTGTTGCTCATTTTACGGTCGGCAGATCTGGGTATTTCTTTCTTTTCTCCGCAAACAATCCATCCTTATGGAAGCGCATTGGAATGCCAGTAAGAACCTTAGAATTTTTCTTTCATCCCTAAAATTCCCATTAAACCACCGGTATGTATAACCAATATCCGGTCGCTTTTTTCAATAAAACCTTTTTGCAGCAAATCTGTAACGGCATAAAAAGCTTTTCCGGTATAAACCGGATCGATTAGCAAACCGGTGCTTGCGGTAAAGGTTTTAATAAATTGTATAAGCGCTGGTGTTGTTTTGGCATAACCACCAAAATCATAATCGGTATGCAGGTTGAGCTGGGCAACGGAACCTGTATATTTCAATATTTCGTCTGCTATGAAATGACCATTTTTTAAGACAGGTATTACATGAAGCTGGGTTTTGAGTTGTTGCTGATGGATACCTTTTAATAAACCAGCAGCAGTGGTTCCGGTACCGGCAGCACAAAAAATGTGATCGTATGTTTGTTTTAATTCGGTTATGATTTCGGCGCAACCAAGTGTGGCTTCTTCAGAAGCGCCGCCCTCATCAATAAAAAAGGCGCTTTCATCACTTGCAAAATGGGTTTCAAAAAGTTGCTTTTTGTCTTTATAGCTTTCGCGGCTGGTAAACTGTAGTTGCATACCGTAGAGCCTGCAGAGCATCAGCATTTCATTATTTACAGGCTCACCACGTACAAAAGCAGTGGTTTTAAAACCAAAACGTGCCGCGGCGGCGGCTGTGGCCAGCAAATGGTTGGAGTAGGCCCCACCAAAAGTTACCAGGTGTTTTTTATGGGTACTACGGGCATGTGCAATCAGGAATTTTAACTTTCGCCATTTATTTCCGGAAATATAGGGATCAATCAGATCATCGCGTTTAACATCAAAACAATGATCCGAAAATTGTATTTCCTGTACAGGACTGTATATTTTTTCTAACACATGTAAAAATATAAAAACACCTGCAATTTGCAGGTGTTTTTATCATTTCTGGTTCTAATTTAGTCCTTAAAATAGATCTTTCTCACCAGGTAGGGGAAGAAATTAAGTACAATTTTAAAATTTTGAGTAAAGTTTTTCATAGTATTTGTAGTCCTTAATCGTATTGCAGCAAATAACAAGCCAGTTTTAAGTTTTTTGGTGTGCTTAACAAAAAAGTAACACCGTTTGGGATAGTTGTGGTAAAGTTAAACTTTCTAAAATCATTTGAAAAAATCTTAAGGTGAAAAGTCTATTTTTGCAAAATGGAAAATGTGGCCGACTTGCAGGAAACAGAAGAGCAGGATTTATATGAGCATTTAAACATTGTTGTTGATAAGGGGCAGTCTCTGCTTCGTATCGACAAGTTTTTAATGCACCGGGTTGAAAATGCATCTCGTAACCGCATACAAAATGCGATCGACGCCGGTAATGTTCTGGTTAACCAGAAAACGGTTAAACCAAGTTATAAGGTTAAACCCCTTGATGAGATTTCGATAGTATTACCACATCCGCCAAGAGATACAGAAGTATATCCCGAAGATATTCCACTGGATATTGTATATGAGGATGATGACCTGCTGGTGGTTAATAAAGTAGCTGGAATGGTGGTACACCCTGGTTTTAATAATTATACCGGTACTTTGGTAAATGCACTCGCCTTTCATTTTGAACAATTGCCGCAATTACCAGGCAACGACGGACGCCCGGGATTGGTACACCGCATTGATAAAGATACATCCGGGTTGTTGCTCATCAGCAAAAATGAGAAATCAATTACTTACCTGGCCAAACAGTTTTTTGATCACAGCATTACCAGGAAATATATTGCCTTAGTATGGGGCGATGTAGAGCAGGATGGAACAGTAACCGGTTATATCGGGCGGAGTGTTAAAGACCGCCGTGTAATGGATGTGTATGATGAAGAAGATAAAGGAAAATGGTCTGTAACGCATTATACTGTGCTGCAAAGATTTGGTTATGTAACCTTGATTAGCTGCCAGCTGGAAACCGGCCGTACCCATCAGATCAGGGCACATATGCAGCACATTGGTCACCCTTTATTTAACGATGCAACCTATGGTGGTGATAAGATTTTAAAAGGTACCACGTTTAATAAATATAAGCAGTTTGTAGAAAATTGCTTTGAATTACTGCCCCGACAGGCATTACACGCACAAACACTGGGCTTTAAACACCCAACAACAAAAGCGTATATGCACTTTGAAGCGCCCTTACCGGCCGATTTTGAAGCTGCATTAACTAAATGGAAAAATTATACGACTACCTCATAAAATATGTCGCAATCCTTTATTTTATTTAATGATGCGTATTATGCGGCAGATGCTCCCATACTCACAGCATCAAACCGGGCTTTTAAATTTGGCGACGGTCTGTTTGAAAGCATGCGGATGATACAGGGTAAATTGCAATTTGCCGACCTGCATGCCGACCGGCTTACCGCAGGCATGAAAGCGCTTAAACTGGACGGCCACGTATTGATGGATAGTTATTTTATCCGCCAGAAAACAGCCGATCTGAATAAAAAAAACAGATGGAATGGAAATGTACGTTTCCGCTTATCGGTTTACCGGAGTGGAGGAGGTATTTACACGCCCGAAACAAATAAAGCCGAATATGTTTTGGAAGGCATTCCCCAGAAAAATGGCCATTATGAACTGAATAGCAAAGGCTTGATCATAGATGTTTTCGACGAAATGACCAAGCCGGTTAATAAGCTGTCAAACTATAAAACGGCCAATGCCATGCTATATGTAATGGCAGGTTATTTTAAAAATCAACACCGGCTCGATGAGGCCATAATTTTAAACCAGCATGGCTTTCTTTGTGAGAGCATCAGCTCGAATGTTTTTGTGGTATACAAAGGACATGTTTATACGCCTGCATTAACAGAAGGTTGCATCTCAGGTGTAATGCGTACCACCGTGATGGAGCTTGCAAAAAGAAATGATATTCCCCTTACCGAGGCACAGATAAGTCCCGAAATTTTAAAAGAAGCTGAAGAAGTTTTTATAACCAATGCCAGTGCAGGTATTCAATGGATTATGGGATATGGTCGTAAACGTTATTTTAATGAAGTTTCAAAGTTACTCTCTGAGAAGCTCAACCAGTTGTAACAGCGAACGCATTTCTTTTAAGATATTTTAAATACCCGGTCCGGTTTCTAAAAGGAAACCGGACCGGTCTTTTTAAGGGGATATATTACAGACGTATTCCGCGTAAAAAATCTGCAACCAGCATTCTTTTTTTACCTTCATACTGGATGTCCAACAATTTGATGTAGGCATCCTGAGCAGCAAATTTCAGGTATGTTTTGCCATCGGTTTTGAAGTGTCCGGGTTCAACATCCGGTTGTTCATGTTCAATTTCTGCCTTAAATATTTTCAGGCTTTTATCATTCAGAAAACTGAAAGCCGTTGGGTAGGGGCTTAAACCTCTAATCAGGTTGTAAATAACCTGTGCCGGTTGGTTCCAGTTTATTTTGCAATCGTCTTTAAAAATTTTAGGAGCATGTTTAAGGTCGGCACTTTGTGGTTGTGGCTGTTCCTGGTAATTGTTGGCGGCAATGGCCTCTACTGTTTTAACCAGCAGGGCGGCTCCCAATACCATTAGTTTGTCGTGCAGATCGCCGGCTGTATCTGTATCGAGGATTTCTGTTTTATCACTTAAAATAATATCGCCTGTATCGATTTCATGTTTCAAAAAGAAAGTCGTTACACCGCTTTCCTGTTCGCCGTTAATTATGGCGTGGTTAATCGGAGCCGCACCACGGTATTGTGGCAATAGGGAACCGTGCAAATTTATGGTGCCTTTTGCCGGCATGTTCCACACCGCCTCCGGTAACATTCTAAAAGCAACCACCACTTGCAAATCGGCCTGGTACGATTTTAAGTCGGTTAAAAAAGCAGGATCTTTAAGTTTTTCAGGTTGTAATACAGGGATATTTTTTTCAACGGCATATTTTTTTACAGCACTCTCATTTATCTTTTGTCCACGGCCTGCCGGCTTATCCGGAGCCGTAACAACGGCTACCACGTTCAGACCGGCCTGAACCAGCGCATCTAAAGAAGCAACGGCAAAATCGGGCGTACCCATAAAAACTATTTTCATGTAATTCTGTTTTCTTTAAAGGTGAAACCTACAGTTTTTTGTTTTTATTCAAAGCCAATAATCCTGTATGAATAACTAAACATTGTACCTGACAATCTTAGGAACTACAAAATAACTAAAAAATAAATTATACTCAGCAGTTAAAATGGTACGTGGTAAGGAAGTTGTAAAAGCGAATGGATTGGTATATGTAACCGATCAGATGGAAGGCTTTTACCGGAAAGGTGATGCAGGAAAATTTTATTATGTAGATAAACTGGGACATAAGGTAAAAGATGCAGTACAACTTGAACGCATCCAAAAGCTGGTTATTCCGCCAGCCTGGCAGCAAGTGTGGATTGCGGGGAAACCCAATGCTTATTTACAGGCTACCGGCATTGATGCAGCAGGCCGCAAACAATATAAATATCATACCAAGTGGATCAGCAGGCGTTCAGATCATAAGTATTTCCGTTTATTGGAATTTGCCAGGGCCCTGCCACGGGCACGTAAGCAGCTGGCTAAAGATTTAAAACGTACTTTACTCGATGAGCAGAAGGTATTGGCCATTTGTGTTGATGTACTGCAGAAATCGTTAATCAGGGTGGGAAATGAAAGTTATAAGCAGCTATATGGTTCTTATGGCTTAACCACCCTGCGCGATAAGCATGTACATATTAACGGGAGTAAAATTAAAATGGATTTTATAGGGAAAAAAGGTGTGAAGCAAGCTGTTGAATTAACAGATCGCCGATTGGCAACGCTGATCAAAAAATGCCGGGATATTCCGGGCCAAACCCTTTTTCAGTATTATACAGATGATAAGAAACATCGAAATATCGACTCGGGGCGTATAAATCAATACATTAGAGAAATAACAGGAGGCGATTTTACGGCAAAGGATTTCAGAACCTGGGGCGGAACACTCGAAGCACTGCGGCAGCTGGCCCGTTGTGAAGCGGAAGGCCGAATCCCGGATACCAAAAAAATGATTATTTCAGCACTCGATTGCGTGGCAAAAACATTGGGCAACACCCGTTCTGTATGTAAAAGTTCTTACGTTTACCCCTTGTTGCTGGCACATTTCGAGAAGGGAACACTTCATCCATATTTAAAAAAAATAAATGGATCACCTGCAGATCAGGCCAACGGATTGATGCACGACGAAAAAATATTGCGGTCTTTTTTAAAATCTGTTTCCAAATAAAAACCTTTTTATATTTGCTTTAACATGTTCCAAAATACAGACAATAATCAAGCGCTTTACAATGTTTTAATAGAAGAATCGGTTATGCCAATAGCGCTGTACGTTGGTTCAGAAATGCAAATTAAAGTTGCCAATAAAGCCATACTCAAAGCCTGGGGTAAGGGCAAGGAAGTAATTGGTAAAAATCTTGCCGATGCATTGCCAGAACTAAAAGGACAACCTTTTCTCGAGATCTTAAAAAATGTTTTTGAAACCGGTAAGTCCTATCAGGCAAATGAAGACCGGGTAGAATTACTAACCGACGGGACTTTAAAGCCCTATTATTTTGATTTCGTTTATAAACCATTGAAAGATGATAACGGGAAGGTATGGGGGATTTTAAACAATGCAACAGATGTAACCGCCCTCGTAAACGCAAAACTAAATATAAAGGAAAGTGAAACCCGTTTCAGACGCCTTATTACAGAAGCACCCGTTGCCATTGGCATTCTTAAAGGACCCGATCTCATTATTGAGGATGCGAATGAGGACCTTCTAAAGGTCTGGCGTAAAGACAAAAGGATTATTGGTCTTAAATTAATTGAAGGACTTCCTGAAATCGCCAACCAGGAATTTCCGGATATTTTAAACAATGTTTACCAAACCGGTAAGCCCTATTACGGTAATGAAATACTGGCGCGCCTGGAAGAAGAGGGGGTGCTAAAAGATTATTATTTTAATTTTATTTATGATCCTATATTCGATCATAACCACCAGGTAAATGGCATTCTGATTGTGGCCAGCGAGGTAACAGCGCAGGTGCGGGCACGTAATGAGATTAGCCAGAGTGAAACCCGTTTTAGGAACCTTTTGCTCGAAGCACCACTGGCAGCCGCACTTTATGAAACAGAAGATATTGTAATACGCCTTGCCAATGCAGAAATGCTGAAAATGTGGGGTAAAGACGAAAGCGTTATCGGTAAACCCATGTCAGTTGCTTTGCCCGAGCTTACCAGTCAGCCTTTTATTAATATACTCAAAAAAGTTTATCGAACAGGACTTGCCTACCAGGCAGAACAGCAGGAAGCTTCGCTCCTGGTTGATGGCGTTTTAAAGAAAGGTTATTACAATTTTACCTATAAACCCCTGCGCAATACAGAAGGGAAGGTTTTTGCCATTCTGCATGCAGCTATGGATGTAAGTAAGCAAGTGCAGTTGCAGCTGCAGAAAGATGAATTTTTAAGCATTGCCAGTCATGAACTGAAAACACCCGTTACCAGTATAAAAGCCTATACGCAGGTTCTGGAGCGCATGATACGAAAAGACGGCGATGAGAAAAAGGCCGATATGGTTCATAAAATGGATTTGCAGTTAAACCGTTTATCCAGCCTGATCGGGAATTTACTCGATGTGACCAAGATCCAATCGGGAAAAATAACCTTTAATCCGACCGAGTTTAATTTTGATGATGCCGTATTGGATGTGGTAGAAGAAATGCAGTATTCCAGTAACCGGCATCTGATCCAGACAGAACTCAAAGGGCAGGTAAATGTTTTTGCAGACCGCGATAGAATATGCCAGGTTGTGTTTAATTTCATTTCCAACGCCATAAAATATTCGGCTGACGCCGATGTAATCCAGGTTAAAAGTTACATAAAGGATAATGAAGTTATTTTAGGTGTGCAGGACTTTGGCATTGGCATTTCTCCCGAAGAACAGGAAAAGGTTTTTGATCAATTTTACCGGGCTGCCGGAAGTTTACTGCATACCTATTCAGGACTGGGTTTGGGTTTATACATATCAGCCGAAATCATCCGCAAAGAGGGGGGGCGCATCTGGCTGGAAAGCACAGAAGGAAAAGGCAGTACTTTTTACTTCGCTCTTGAAATTTAATCTTTTTTCGGAGCCTTTTTAATCGGTTGTACAGGCTGTTCTTCCTGTTCCCGTTGCTTGGCCGGGTTTTTGAATTTAGGCGGCTTATTGGGGCTGCTTTTATCCTTGTCGTTTCTTACCGTTTTATGATCGGAAGGTTCACGTCCTTCCGGTATTTCCTGTTCGTAATTGCTTCCGGGTTTTTTACTTTTTTCTTTGGGTCCGCTCATGATAAAAAAATTAAAAGACGTGCATTTATACAGGCCCGGTACGGGTTGTACTTATTGAAGTATACAACAAGCCTGAACCGGTATTGTTTTAGAAGAACTTTTTGATAAATGCACGTCTTTCAGCATGCGGCTAAGGATATAAGAGATATTTTTTGCGCATTTCTTTATAAGCCGTTAATCCGGGTTGCCAGCTGTCGCGGATTTCTTTTTCAGATTTTCCATCTATAATTTGTTGTCTGAAAG
>JASLGV010000524.1 GCA_030149995.1 Pedobacter sp. | reverse complement strand
TTAAAAGTTCCTGCAATCCAAGCTCGTTCCCGGCTACATACAATTTTACCAGTTCCTGGTCGTTATGCAATTCTAAATTCATAGGTGTACCGACACTAAATCTCTTACTGTTTGCTAAAAATTAATTTGTAGAAGTTTAATTTCTATAGCGTATCTCCTATGCTTTTGTGATGTATGTTTGTTGGTTTTGAGAACGTTAAAGGTCAAAGAAAGTGTTTTTTTTATCAAAAAACAAAAAATTAAATGTTAAAAAATAAATTAACCATCTCTGTACCCTATTTTTGTATGTTTTAAAACCCTTATCCATTCCAGGGGTTTACTATTTATATTCTTTATCTATTCATGAGCAAAAAAGAGGCCGAAAAAGATCCGCATAAAAATATTATCATAAAAGGTGCCCGCGTGCATAACCTTAAGAACATAGATGTAGCCATTCCAAAGAATAAACTGGTGGTGGTTACGGGTATGTCAGGTTCCGGCAAATCTTCGCTGGCATTTGATACTTTATATGCAGAAGGACAAAGACGTTACGTAGAGAGTTTATCATCGTATGCACGCCAGTTTATGGGCCGCATGAATAAACCCGACGTGGATTATATTAAAGGAATTGCGCCGGCAATTGCCATTGAACAAAAGGTAATTACCTCCAATCCGCGTTCTACCGTGGGTACCTCAACCGAAATTTACGATTATCTGAAACTGCTTTTCTCGCGTATTGGTAAAACCATTTCGCCAGTATCCGGTAAAGAAGTAAAAAAAGATACCGTTACCACAGTGGTGGATTATGTAAATGCACTTCCCGAAGATACAACGGTGACCATTTTTTGCCCTTTGTATCCGCATAACAACCGCACCATTAAGGAAGAACTGGCCATTTTGTTGCAGAAAGGATTTTTACGGGTACTGATTAACCAGAAAATAGAAAAGATAGAAACGATTTTGGATGATGCAGGTTTTAAAGACACGGAACTGACCGACGATAAAACGGTTCAGATCCTGATCGACCGTATTGTAACCAATCCCGAAGAAGAAACCCTTAGCCGGGTGGCCGACTCCGTACAAACAGCCTTTTTTGAGGGTAAAGGCGATTGCTATGTAGAAGTAGCAGGTAAAACCAAACATTTCAGCGATCGGTTTGAACTGGATGGCATTCGCTTTGAAGAACCTACACCCAACTTTTTCTCTTTCAATAATCCATACGGTGCCTGCAAGCGTTGCGAGGGTTACGGCAATGTAATCGGTATAGACGAAGACCTCGTAATACCAGATAAGAGTAAAAGTGTGTACGACAATGCCATTGCACCCTGGCGTGGCGAAAAGATGGGGGTCTGGTTACAGAAGTTTATAAAATCGGCAGCAAAATTCGATTTCCCTATTCATAGGCCATACAGCCAGCTTACCGAAGCAGAACAAAGATTACTGTGGACCGGAAATGCTTACTTTGAAGGACTCGATGCCTTTTTTGCAGAACTGGAAACACAAACCTTTAAAATACAATACCGCGTGATGCTCTCGCGATACCGTGGTAAAACGGTATGTCCCGATTGTAAAGGATCGCGCCTGCGTAAAGATGCCGCTTATGTAAAGATAAACGGACACTCCATTATAGATGTAGTGCTCATGCCTTTGGCAAAAGCACTTGAATTTTTCAATACGCTTGAGCTGAGTAAAAATGAGCAGAAAATAGCCAAACGTTTACTGACAGAAATCGACAACCGCTTTTTATACCTGAACAATGTTGGTTTAGGTTACCTTACTTTAAACCGTTTATCGAATACCCTGTCGGGAGGAGAGTCGCAGCGGATTAATCTGGCCACTTCACTGGGTAGCAGTCTGGTTGGCTCTATTTATGTATTAGACGAACCCAGTATCGGATTGCACCCGCGTGATACCAATAAACTGATCGAAGTATTGCTATCGCTGCGTAATGTGGGCAACACTGTTTTGGTGGTCGAACACGAAGAAGAAATGATGCGTGCCGCCGATTATATTATTGATATTGGCCCCGAAGCCGGAACTCACGGTGGTAATCTGGTTTTTAGTGGCGATTATGCAGCCATTTTAAAAGATAAAAACAGTTTAACAGGGCGTTACCTATCGGGAAAGGAAAGTATTGAAATTCCATCGACCAGAAGAAAATGGAAAGACCACATCCTGATTAAGGGCGCACGCGAAAATAACCTCAAAAATATTGACGTTAAATTTCCGCTCGGTGTTTTTACAGCCGTAAGTGGTGTTTCAGGATCGGGTAAAACCAGTTTGGTGAAGAAGATTTTATATCCTGCACTTCAGAAAGCCATTGGCAACTATGCTGGCGAACAAACCGGTGCCTACGATGGTATTTTTGGAAATTACGACCTGGTAAGCCAGGTAGAACTGGTGGATCAGAACCCCATTGGGCGCTCCAGCCGTTCCAACCCGGTTACTTATGTTAAAGCCTGGGACGATGTAAGAAGCCTTTTTGCATCTTTACCAGCGGCCAAAGCCGCAGGATTAAAACCGGCAGCTTTCTCTTTTAACGTAGAGGGCGGCCGTTGTGATGTATGCCAGGGAGAAGGAGAGGTGAAAATTGAAATGCAGTTTATGGCTGATATTTACCTGCCTTGCGAAGCTTGTGGCGGTAAACGATTTAAACAGCAGGTACTGGATGTAACTTACCACGAGAAGAATGTTTCTGAAATTTTAGACATGACCATTGATGAAGCAGTTGTTTTCTTTAAATCAGAGCAAAAGATTTTAAACAAACTGCAACCACTGGTAGATGTTGGATTGGGGTATGTACACCTGGGGCAATCTTCCAATACCCTTTCGGGTGGAGAAGCACAGCGTATTAAGCTGGCCTCTTTCTTAATAAAAGGAAATAACGCCAGTAAAACACTGTTTATTTTTGATGAGCCAACAACCGGACTGCATTTTCACGACATTAAAAAGCTGCTCAAAGCACTTAATACCCTGATTGAACAAGGTAATACCATCCTGGTTATTGAACATAATATGGATATGATTAAATGCGCAGACTGGGTAATTGATATTGGTCCTGAAGGTGGCGATGGTGGTGGAGAAGTGGTTTTTGAAGGTACACCCGAAAATCTGGTACTCAACAAAACATCCTATACCGGTAAATATTTAGCCACACATTTGAATATAAATCCATAATTTCGGCAATGCTTTTTTTAACGTTTATTTTAGGCATTCTTTTAAATGCAATGGGTTATGTGCCGCCGGGCAACATAAACCTTACTGTGGCTAAGCTGGCCATTAACCGGGGCATGCGTCAGGTATGGTATTTCATTCTTTCCTTTGCAGTTGTAGAAGTGTTTTTCACCTTCGGGATGATGCGTTTTGCACGCTGGATGATGAGTGATGTAAACCTGAATGAGTCTGTAAGTGAGGTGCGTCTGGGTACGGTGGTCGATTGTTTTATGATTACCATGTTTTTGGTGATGGGTACGATTACCTGGATTAACCGTAAGAAAATACCTAAAACCAAAGAAACAGACGATAAACGCAGCGGAAGTGTATTGTATGGCCTGATATTAGGGGTGTTAAATCCTGTTCAGATCCCGTTCTGGTTGTTTTTTGGCAATTATGTAATTTTACACGAATGGATAGAGACAGACTATCTGTCGCTCGTTGTTTTTAGTTTGGGTTCAGGTATTGGTTCGGCCGCTGCTTTATATGCCTATGGTCACTTTGCACAATATATACAGGAAAAATTTGCCCTGAGCAGTTTGTTGATTAATAAATCGATTGCCATATTTTTATATGTACTGGCCCTTTACCTTATTGTAAAACAAGCCATCTTATTGTTTTAGTCATCAGGATTAAAAAATACAAGTTCAAAAGACCTGCAAAGAGGATACCTAAAAAGTATTCTCTTTTTTTGTGTCTATCTAAGTAGCTAAGCAGAACACACAGAGAATGTTCTCTCCCTTCCGTGGTTAAGACCCAATTACTACTGAAACGAAGAATATGTAGAGAAATATACTTCAATTCAGTGGTTTTTGTACACGAGAAAGCAAAAAACTTATCATTCTGAACGAAGCGAAGAATCCCGCGCTACAGCGTACAAAAGATAAACCGCTGGTCAGTCTTTCGAAGATTTTAAAAACTCTACATTCCAGATCTTTTCAGCTTTACGGCCAATCAGCCAGAAAGAGGCGGCCAGTACGGCAAAAAACAGGGCCTTGTGCCAGCTATCCCAAAAATATTCAAAATAGCGCGTATAAAGGTTAATAAACAAAAAGGTAATCCCAAATTCGCGGGCAATATCATCGTTGTATTTTAATCCGAATAAAGTACTGGCCACGCAAACAGCGGCCGATAAAAGTGCCCAGTAAAAAAGGCTTAACTGCCGCACTGTATACCAGGCTTCGAGGCTGGCAAAGTTTCCGAAAACGGATAAGGCCCAAAGCGCTACAAATAAGTAAACCATGCCGGCTATATAGGTTGCCGTAAAAAAAGGTTGTGTTTTGGAAAAGCGTCTCATTATAAACGAAGCAGCTGTTAAAAGGGCGCCAAATGCCACAAAACGCAGTGGATAGTTCATCCCCAGGAAATAGTAATTCCAGCGGCTTAAATAGCCCGTTTCCGTGCCAAACCAGGCGCCCAGCGAGAGGAGGGCAAACACCCAGATCAGCCTCGATTTAAAAATAAGCCCCAGCAGTCCGTAAATAAAAACAGAAAGCAGAATGAGGATTGAAAAATTACCCGGACCACCATCTATCGATTTTCCAAAATAGGCAATGGCATTGGCCGTTAAAAGAATGGCCGAAAATACAATGGCTTCATTACTGAACTTTAAATGACTTAATTTCTTTTTCCGTTCGAAGCCCAGAATATACAGCCAGGCGGCCAGGCCACCAGAAATCAGTGCAATTACGATGTTGGGTGTATTGTACAGTCTTTTAAGGTAGTTAAGAATGGTATTGTCGATTAAAAGAGAACCCAGGGCAATAAAACCACAGGCTAAAGCTACCCAAAATGCATATTGCGCCAGTCGCAGCCAGTCGAAACTTTTGGCCTCATAACTTTTGCGAAGTTTGTTTCCGGTTTCCGCATTGATTAAGCCTTCAGCCTGCCAATGGTCAATAATTTCATCCAGAAATTCGCTTTTTTCTCTGTCGACTTTCATTTCTTTGGGTTATATACGAAGATAGTATAATATTCCAAAGTATAAAGCCGGGTGCCTGTAAGCACCCGGCAGAAAGCTAAATAACTTCTTTAATCTTTTTGCTGTTGCCAACAATCCAGATGACATCGCCGTTATCAAAAACGAAGTCGGAAGAAGGGTTTAAAATACGTTCGGCTCCGCGCTCAATACCCACAATCAGGGCTTGCGCTTTTTCGCGGATGCCCGCATTGCGGATGCTTAAACCGTAAACCGGCGACTGGTTGCTAACCACAACCTTTTGTAAAGACATTTCCTTATCCGGAAAAGATTTTTCAGCCTCTATTTCAGGTGTGTCTACTTCGAGCAGGTTTTTAACAGCCGCCAGCTGATCGTCTGCGCCAATCAGCAGCAACTGGTCGTGCGGGTAAATTCTTTCATCCCGGCCCGGTGTGGGAATGGTCAGACGTCCACGTTCAATCATGGCAATGTTTACCCCGTATTTCTCGCGGATCATCAGGCTGGCAAGCGTTTGCCCGACAACTTCCGACTCTGGCGAAACCGTAATTTCGGTTAAATGCGTATCCCAGGGAAGGATGGCTGGTTTCTGGTTTTCGCGCGCATTGAGGTTCAGCATAAAGCGTTTTTCAAGTTTACCGTAAAACGACTGAAGCTTGCGTGAAAAGATTACCATGCCCAGTACAATTAAGATCAGTGCAATCGTAGCTGCAATCCAGGTATCGAAAAATTCGTACATCAGGTAGCCAACAAAGAAAATACCCAGAGCTATTCTGAAAACCTCGATGGCAATTAAGGGACCCCGTGTATACTTTTTATTTAACCAGAGGTGGGAGTAAGCCACTTTTTGTACCCGGCGGATGGACAGTGCCCACAAGAACGGCCCCATAATGATAAACGATACCACCAGGCTGATGATCTTGGCATTTAGCTCATTGCCTACATTTTCGGCTATAAAAGGTTTCAGGTATCTCGAGGTTAAGAAAATAACCGCAATAATAATAACAGAGTGGATAATGGTGTTAAACGCATATGCGCGCAACAGGATTTTCCAGTCGCTCATGGTCGTAATTCCTTCGGTACTTGAGCTGTAGCGTGTAATACCGTCGAGCCATTTTTTAGGTAAGATCCGAACCAAAAAATTGTAAAAAGGTTCCGATAACTTAATAAGATATGGAGTGGTAAACGTAGTAATGGCAGAGGCCGCCACCGCAATCGGGTAAAGGAAATCGCTCGTTACCTTTAAGGTTAAACCAAGGGTGGCAATAATGAAAGAGAATTCCCCGATCTGTGCCAGGCTCATACCCGCCTGCACCGACGTTTTAAGCGGCTGCCCCGATAATAAGGCGCCCATTGAAGAACTGAAAAGCTTACCAATAATGGTTGCCAGGGTTACCACGAGGATTGGAAGTGCATAATCAACCAGGATTTGCGGATCGATCAGCATACCAACAGATACAAAGAAAATGGCAGCAAATAAATCTTTAACCGATTTGGTCAGGTGTTCGATCTTTTCGGCCAGTGTGGTTTCGGCCAGGATCGATCCCATAATAAAGGCACCAAGGGCAGGAGAGAAGCCAACTTTTACAGCCAGCAACACCATCACCAGACAAAGCGCCAGCGATACAATCAGCATGGTTTCGTCGTTCATGAGTTTCCGCGTAGCCTTTAAGAAAGAAGGAATTAAGAAAATTCCCCCCAAAAACCAGAGCACCAGGAAAAAGGTAAGTTTTAAGATTGAAATAAGCATTTCGCTACCGGCAAACTGCTGACTTACCGCCAGTGTAGAAAGCAATACGAGCAATAAGATGGCAACCAGGTCTTCTACAATAAGGACCCCGAAAACAAGCCCGGCAAACTTCTTGTGTTTTACACCCAGCTCCTCAAAAGCACGGATGATGATGGTGGTAGAAGAAACCGATAAAATACCGCCCAGAAAAATACTATCCATGGTTTTCCAGCCCATTAGCTTACCGGCAAAAAAGCCGATAGAGAGCATAAAAACAACTTCTACAACAGCGGTAATGGAGGCAGAGCCACCTACCTTGACCAGTTTTTTAAAGCTGAATTCGAGCCCCAGACTAAACAAAAGGAAAATAACCCCTATTTCGCCCCAGATGTTAATACTCTTATAGTCGGTAACGGTGGGCAGAAATTTAAAATGAGGACCTACAAGCAGGCCTGCCAGGATATACCCCAGTACAAGGGGTTGTTTTATTTTTTTGAATATAAGGGTGGTAATTCCTGCAGCAGCAAGAATTAAGCCTAAGTCGGTAATTAAATCAGGTAAGTGCATTGATAAACTAAAAGTGTAATAAAATAATATTCAGGTACTGAAAAAGTAGTGTAAACGTTACCAGAAAAAGAGTTTCGGGTGCAATACTTTAAACAAACAGGAGTAACCCCGTTTAAATTCTTTTATTACCATTTTTAACGGAATGTGTTTTCGCTGAAAAAGAAAAACCGGTAAAAATGAAAGCAATATGCAGATGCCTGTCTGGCATTTACGGAGGTGGGCAAAATCTTTCTGAATGTTTTCGTAAACATCCGAAAAACCAGCGTCTATGCTGGAAGCTTTTTTATTGGATACAGTGCTTACCTGCAAACCTTTGCGGGGCAGCATATCCTTTTGATCTTTTGTACCCGCATATACAAACTGAACGGTACATAAAAAGAAAAATATTAAATAAAAATGCCTCATTGCCGTAAATATAACGAAA
>JASLGV010000494.1 GCA_030149995.1 Pedobacter sp. | reverse complement strand
GCCAAAGTCACAATCGGACTGCCGCTGACAATCGTACCGTTCGGATCACTTACGACGATATTGGTTAATGTAACCGTACCGGTATTGGTGGCAACTATATCATATTTAATAACATCGTTGAGTTTAAAGTTGCCCGCATTGCTCACCACTTTCGTTAAGCTTAAACCCGGAGATAATATCTGTGTTTTAGCCGTTGCGTAGTCGTTGGTCTGGTCATTATCGACTGTTTGCCCGTTTGCATCAAAATGGGCCGTATTTTCTAAAATCCCACTTTGTGGTACACTCTTCACTTTCCCTTTTACAATAAAATAAGCTTCGTCGAGTTCACCCAAGCCAACCGTGACATCTGATAAATCGGTCTGTGTATAGCCCGTTGCCGTATTTTTAACATTATTATTGTTGTTAAAAGTAATGTTCGTGGGTTCAAAGTCGGCTGGTAATATATCCTGTAGTTTCAGGTTGGTTAAATCCTGAATATCCTGATTTACAACCGTAATGGTATAAGTAAGTTCATCGCCAACTTTTGCGGTAGGTTTATCTACTGATTTAGCGACCCGAACCCCGCCTGGTGTGGTAATAATAATGTTCCGAACCTCGTGTACATTGGTACTACCGCCTGTTGAAGCTGCAAATCCAAGATTTAGGTTTTCTGGTGGTGCCTCATCAATGTCAATTGGGCCAAGAATCGATTTAAAAGTACCATTGATACCTGTTTTTAAGCGGGCAGAAATTCTATATTTTCCGGTACCGGCAATTGGTACAATTTGTAACTGGATTCTCCGGTAATAATCTGCCTGCGATGGGCGTTGTGTAACATTTCCATAATCCAGTTTAAAATTAGGGATACCCAATGTTGCACTCAGATTTGTATTGCCACCCAACCACTGATAACCGGTTTCGCCGGTACCAGATCCTCTGATGCCGATAGAATTTGGGTGTGCACCCGGCCCACCGTTTCTGCCTTCAGTTGGATTAGAATAATTACCAAATTCATCAACACCTACCCCAATATACGCACCGGTAACGCCTATTTCCAGGTTCCTGTTTGCATAACCCAAAGAACCACCAAAACCACCGATTTTAAATTTATGCGGATCGTTATCAGGCAAGTCAGGTTTATAATCGGCATTATACAGGAAAAATGAAAACCCATCGGCCCCATTCCCACCCCAGGTTACAAATTCAAGATCAAGCAACACACCTAAACCAGCTTTAAAGCTTTGCTGAATCAGAGCATATCCTGATTGCGTATTTTTAGGATCCGTTAACCGTAACCAGCCTTCGTTTAGAGGATCGTTTAACTTATTATCAGAGTCACTAACACCCGATGTAAGTCTTGCCGCCCCGCCCAGATGAAGCTGAGAGGTCGAATTTCCTTTTAAAGTTTCAATAATTGTAAACTGTGCATTTACAGAAACAGATAAAGCCATCAGCATACAGAAATACAACAGTCTTTCCATATATCTCTTGAACACTTTATTCCGGAACCATTTTTTGTATTGGTTTGTTCCTACTTGTTTGCAGAAACCATCAATAGAAAAAACAGAATTGCAGAAGTTCTCCATTGTTTAAATAATTATGTTTTTTAGTATTGTTCAGTGATTAATAAGAATTAGCCTTGCATTTTAAGAGGCAAGGTGTGGGCAATGGATAGCCAGAAAAGGAGAATACCGACATTTCGCTCTGCGTACAAAAGACATCATAACATCTTCTGAAAAGCAGGAAAACTGAAAAGAACTCGTTAAGCATGTGATCAGATTTTAGGGATTAAATACAACGAACAGCCTAACCTCTCCTGTTCTGTTGTAAGGCCGCAAACATAGAATTGTATACCTGGAAAAACGTTTCATCCCTATGAGCTGAACGACTTCCCACAAGGATGAAACATAGCTAAAATGCCAATACACAATTGTTGCGCCTGCAAAGAACCGCAGGCAGCCTTTCTTCCAGCTCTCCCATCCGAATGCAATCCAATGCCCCGGCCAGCAGGAAATTTGGATATAAAGAAGATCTGTTTTCTGAGACCAGCAGGATGGATAGATCGGGAAAGAGACGCAAAACGGTTTTTACATCTATTGGCAAATATGGTGTTAAGGAACAATCAATATCCCAGATCATTAAAATAAAAGTTTTTGATTTTAATTGTTGATAAGCGCATTTCAGACATCCGGTTGATGTAATTTCAGCATTAATGTAAACGCCATTGAGGAAATTTTCTACCCTTTTTCGTATGTTATTATTGGCTTTCTCCAGTACCAGGATTTGGTTTTGAGGATGTTTGTTTGATGGTAATTGATTAAAATTCATTCTGTTTGGTTAAAAGAATGAAAATATCAAGAAGACATATGCCGGACGTTTCATCCAGATGGGATGAACAACTGCCCATATGGATGAAACAAACTTTATAAAACTATAACGAGGTTAAGAAACGGCAAAATCAGACGATTGCCCGCCGGGGCCGATCTCTTTTTGAACATATTCAAGAGGTGTATAACCGGTTATACTTTTGAAATAACGGTTGAAGGATGTTTTTGAATTAAAACCACACTCATAGGCCAGCGTTTCAATTTTTAACTGTCCTACCCCTGCCTGCATTTTTTCGATGGCAAAGTTAATCCGGTAATCAGCCACAAAATTGTAGAAGCTTTTCCCGATATACACATTAAATAACTGAGAGAAATAATGTTTGGGTAAATCCAGCTCTTTCGATAGTACTTCCAACGACAAATCGGAACGTAAAAAAGGTTCGGACTCCTCAAAATAAGATTTAATCATCGAAATATATACATGTGCCTGTTTTTCATTTAAGGTAGAATTGGCATAATTCCGATCTGTTACCCCATTAGCAGCCCTTTCATTCAAGGAATCTTTGGTCAGCATGTAGCGCAATATAAAAAGTGTAGCCACCAGCAAAAGGCCGTATGTAAGTAATCTGTAATCGACCCCCATATCAATATCAAACACGCCCCAGCATAAGTACATCATACCATATAAGATGGCAATCAATATAAAGGTAACACCCAGTATAAAAAGCAGTTCTGAAGCACTTTCAACAATTTTTCTTTTTATTCTTATACAAACGGCGCGGGCATATATAAATAAAGAAAATGAGATTATGAAAAAGGAGTTCTGATAGCAGATAAATACAGGATCTGACCAAGGATCGGGGTAGTGATTATGCCACAAGGTTATTATATAAAAAAGGCTAAAAACAAAAGCCGGAAGGAGATGCAAAAGGTGTTTTCGCTGAAACTGCCCGTTCTTATGCAAAGAAATATAAGCCAAATACAATAACGGCCCAAATAAAAGCCAGGTTGGATTCCACAGATTAAATGCCGAAACAACCCCTTCTGAAGTGAATCTTACTTTGTATAAAATATTGAAAATAGCCAAACATGCTATTGATATTACAATAGACCTGAAACGAAGAAATGTGTTCGTTAAATTGGTGGTAATTTTAACAACTTTATTCGTAAGCATTAGGTTTTAGGAGATGATTACTCAAAAGTAAACATTAAAAAACAAAACTTAAGTCTTTTTAAAATTACAAGCCGAGTAAGTATTTGACCAATATCAATGTTTACAAATCAGGCTTAATATCCTCTTAAGCAAAGAAGTAAGACTTAAACACGAAAAGCCCTTTATTCCTGTCATGGTAGCCATTAAAATATAGGGCCGGAATAATCCCCTTAAAATCAAATTGCAGTAATCGCTCAAACAAAGAAATGATGTCAATTATAACTAAGAAAAGATCCCAAAGCTATTGGATCGTTAGTTTTGGGAAAAAGCTTATTCAACCTACCTGTTAGCGCATTTTAAAACCATTTACTGATAAAATCTTTGAGATTATCTTTGTATTGAGGGGTGATCGGTATAACTATTTTACCAATCCGGACAGTGGTTTTACTGATGCTGTCAATTTTATCCAGAGATACAATAAAAGAACGGTGGATTCGTACAAAGGAGGCTGCGGGAAGCTTTTCTTCAATGCCACGAAGTGTAGTCAGTGCTTTGACGGGCTCCGAATTGTTCCGGGTGAAAACCTTTACATAGTCTTTAAAACTTTCAAGGTAAAGGATGTCGCGCAGATATACCTTTTGCAATTCATATTCAACCCGGAGAAACAGATAGTCATCATAAAGATAAGGTACAGCATCCAGCATTTTTTTTGCTTTCAAGACAACTTGGAAAAAATCTTCATAACGAATGGGTTTAAGTAAATAGTCTAAGGCATTTATTTTATAACCTTCAAGCGCAAAATGGTCAAATCCGCTGATCAGGATTACCAACGGATCAGGCATGTCTTTATTTGCCATCAGAATTTTAGTCATATCAATACCACTGATACCCGGTAAATTAACATCCATAAATATTAACTGAACGGGTTCATTTTGTAGCGCTGTAAGGGCCTGTTCCGAAGCTGTATAAGCACCTGTTAATTTTAAAAAAGGTGTATTTTCAATATAGCTGCGAACATACCTAACAACCGAGGGGTCATCATCCAATAAAAGGCACTTGATCATCTATGATTTCTTAAGATTAATTTTAATTTTCATCCAACAATTTAATTTTCATCCAACAATAATGAAGCCGTACCTGCTATTCTATAAAAACATGTAAATGCAGGTATATTTCGATAAGCATTTGTTATAAGGGAAATTTTATACCCGGTTTAAATATATATTAGTGGAATATAATACTCAATAACAACCATTTTGAAACAGGTTGTTATTAAGATTTAGGTAGTTTTACGTAGAAAGTAGTTCCTTTCCCCGGAGCGCTATCAAGCCAGATTTTGCCACCGTGCGACTCTACAATCTGGCTGCAAATGGCCAGTCCGAGTCCAAAAGTTTCCTCACCTGCGGTACCGTTGCGCTTTGTTTCGCTTGGCATGTGAAAGATTTTGGCTTGCAGCTCTACCGGAATCCCAATTCCCTGATCTGCAATGGTGATGAGTATACTCTCTTCTTCTTCGATCAGGCTAACCTTTATTTTGGAATTCGAATAGCTGAATTTAACAGCATTACCAATTAGGTTACTGATCAGACGCCAGAGCTTTTCACGATCGCCCATAATCTTTAAG
>JASLGV010000453.1 GCA_030149995.1 Pedobacter sp. | reverse complement strand
TTTTAATCCCGTGCTGGTGGAACCGCTCAAAAATATTGCTCAGATTTTCTTCAATAATAAAAGAATAATCTTTGGGTAAAATAGAAATCAATGCCTGGTTTACTTTGAAAATAAAAGATGGAACAGGTAGTGGGTTGCTATCTTTGGTAATGGCTGTACCGCTGCCTTCAGGATTGATAAAGGAACGTACATATAAAGGAATTCCTTTATTCTGAAGTGGTTTAATTGTTTTTGGATGAATAACCGTTGCACCGTAATAGGTAAGTTCTATGGCGTCGTGGTAAGAAAGCTGATCAATTTTTTCTGTTTCATCAAACCACTTTGGATCTGCATTTAATACGCCCGGTACATCTTTCCAGATGGTCAGTGCATCGGCATCCAGGCAGGCGGTAAAGATGGCCGCAGAATAGTCAGAACCTTCGCGTCCGAGTGTAGTGGTATAGTTTTCGCTCGTTCCGCCAATAAATCCTTGCGTAACCAGAATATGGTCGGTTAATAAAGGTTTTAAATCGCGTTGAATAATCTGAGTGGTTTTTGCCCAGTCAACTTTTCCCTCGCGATAGGTATTATCCGTTTGAATATAGTTGCGTGCATCGATCCAACGTACCTGGCTGTTTGTTTGGTTTAACCAGGCAGCAATAATCTTACTCGATACAACCTCGCCAATAGAAACAATCTGATCGTAAATATAATCCGGGTTGTTGTCTGGTTCATCCTCAATAAGCCACTCAATTTCAACAAAGGTATTGGCTACATCGTCGTAAACTTCGTGGTGGTCAGTTCCAAACAGGTTTTCAATAATATCAAAATGAAACTGTTTAATCTCATCCAGTATTTGATGGGTTTCTTCACTTTCCGATAAGTAAGCAAAAGCAAGTTTTTCCAGCTGATCGGTTGTTTTGCCCATGGCCGATACCACAATAAGCAGTTCGGATTTTTTATAACTGTTTACAATATTGGTTAGGTTCTTTATAGCTGCAACATCCCGGACAGAGGCACCCCCAAATTTAAAAATATCCATATTAAAATGCCTTTACTTGTTCTGTAGATAATGAAGCGTTTAGCCAGCCAGCTTCTAAATTGGCCGCATACTTGTTGTAAAAATTAATCGCCGGCTCATTCCAGTCGAGTACCTGCCAAACCATTCCCTTGTAGTTGCCTGTTTTCGCTTCCTGAATAATACGTTCAAAAAGTAATTTCCCAAGACCTTTGCCACGGTGTTTTTCGGTTACAATAAAATCTTCGAGGTATAAACGGCAGCCCTTCCAGGTAGAGTAACGGGTATAAAACAAGGCAAAACCAGCAATTTCCTGGTCTACCTCAACAACATAAGCCTTCCAAACCGGACTTTCGCCAAAACCAGCCGCTGTAAATTCATCCAGCGAAACGGTTACTTCTTGCGGAGCTTTTTCATAAAGGGCCAGCTCTTTTATTAATTCTAACAGTCTTCCGCAATCAGCTGCGGTTGCTGTTCTTATAGGTGTACTCATAAGTTTATGTAATGTGCTGCAATCTTTAAAGGGCGGTTAGGCCTCAAGTTGTGTTAATTTGCAGAAATATCGTTTTTAAAATGCTTGATAACTCTTTTTCCGAAAATGCTGCTTCCAATTCTAACCATGGTACTGCCTTCTTCAATCGCCAGTTTGTAATCGGCACTCATACCCATTGATAGTTCTTTAAAAGCACTGTCTTTTCTGAAAAAACTTACTTTTAAACCGTCAAAAAAGACCCTGAGCTCATTAAATTCAATGGCAATTTGTTTTTCGTTTTTGGTATTGGTCGCAATGCCCATTAAGCCCGTTATGCGGATGTTTTTTAAAGCTGCAAATGTATCTGAACGCAAAAGCTCAATCACCTCATCAAATTCAAGGCCGAATTTAGTATCCTCATCAGCTATGTATACCTGCAGCAGGCAATCAATTACCCGGTTATTTTTAGCAGCCTGCTTATCAATTTCCTGTAAAAGTTTCAGACTGTCTACACCATGAATCAATGTTACAAAAGGAGCAATGTATTTTACCTTGTTGCTTTGTAAATGACCGATCAGATGCCACTCAATATCAGCTGGTAAAGCCGCTTGCTTATCCACCATTTCCTGAACGTGGTTTTCTCCAAAAACACGCTGCCCGGCCTGGTAGGCTTCTAATATGGATTCGTTGGATTGTGTTTTGGAAACTGCAATTAATTTAACACCATCCGCTTCAACTTCGCTTTTATATTGTTTAAGATTATCAGCTATGCTCATTTATAACTATTTTTGGGTAAAATTAATAACCTTGCCCGCAATTTGGGCAAAAAATAATATTTTAATTAAGTATGAAGAGATTTTGTTGGGTTTTAAGTTTTTCAATTCTGATGTTCGGATGCGGCGAAAAAAGACCAGAAGGCATTATAGATCCACAGAAAATGGAAAAGATCTTATACGATATGCATATAGTTGATGGCTATATCTCGTCTATTTACCTGCCAGACTCTTCTAAAAAAGTTGCAGCATCTTACTACAAAGGAATTTATAAAAAATTTAATACCGATTCTGTTCAGTATAACCGCAGTTTGGAATATTACTATGGCAAGCCCGAAATACTGGAAGGTATGTATAAAAAGATTTCGAAAACCCTCGAATGGCAAAGTAAACAAATGAAAAAGGCCGATTCTTTAGCAGCGGCAAAATTAGAAGTTGTACCGGGAAAGAAAAAGGAACAATCGCCAGAAGATGCACGGTTGCTGCAGAAGAAAAAAAATAAACCACAGCTGAAAC
>JASLGV010000440.1 GCA_030149995.1 Pedobacter sp. | reverse complement strand
TTAAAATGCTCAAAAATTAACCGATTAATGTGCCCATTATACAGACTTTTTATGATTTGATATTTTTTTGCCCAACTATGGAAGAGCTTTTATATTTTGCAGTTTCAAAACACAAACAAAATAACCAGAAAATAAATAGCACCTGAACCATGAGCACAGCAGAAACCCAACCAGAAGCAACTTTAAAATACGAAAAATACACAACCGAATATAATCACTATACCGCCTTAGCAGCAGGAACCGTAAGCGATGGCCAAACATTTAACTGCCCCGATGGGCACGCTTATCTGGGTATGAAAATGTGGGTAAAATCTGTAGAAGAATGTGCAGAGCTTTTTAAAGCTGTGGGCATGCAAATCGGCTTTACAGCAACGGATCAGGTAGAAATATATGAAACAGAACCAATAGAGCCACCAGCAGAACGTACCTATGCCTACGACATTAATTTTAATCCGTTTTAAACTTAGCTGATCTTCAAAGATCAGCTAAAATCTTAAATACCCGTTTACAAAACTTGTAAACTATCTGCACATTAAGCTAAACGCAACCTTTTTTTAAACAGTCCATATCTGGTACATTACACCAGATATAGACTGTTTTTTATTACCCCCCTTAACCATATAACCGGTTAATCGGAACAATTCGGTATACAATACAAGGTTTCGAATGTTATGGGTTTCTAATATCCGTATTTTCAGGTTATGAAAAGATGGACGTTTTTATCTGCATTAATCATCCCGCTTTTTCTGAACAGCTCCTGGGGCTTTTTTGCTCATCAAAAGATTAATGGTTATGCGGTATTTACGCTACCCGGAGACATGATTTCTTTCTACAAGAAAAACATCCGATATCTTTCTGTCCATGCAGTAGATCCCGATAAACGGCGTTATGCCGATACCCTGGAAGGCTGCCGGCATTACCTGGATGTTGAAAATTACGAACAACATGTTGACAGCATTCCCGAAAAATGGGAGCATGCACTGGCTAAATACGGCCAAAAGCATCTGAATAAGAACGGCATTCTCCCCTGGCATATTCAGAAAACATATTATTATCTGGTACATGCCTTTAAAACACACGATTCGTTAAAAATATTAAAGCATTCTGCAGAGCTGGGGCATTATTTAGCCGATGCACATGTACCCTTGCATACAACCACGAACCACAATGGACAGTTGAGCAACCAGCATGGCATTCATGCCTTTTGGGAGAGCAGGCTTCCCGAACTGTTTGCCCATCAATACAATTATTTTGTAGGTAGTGCCCGGTATGTAAACAATCCACTTAAAGAAGCCTGGCGCATTGTTAAACAGAGCCACCGGCTGGTAGACAGTGTTTTAATAATAGAGCGGACTTTAAACAAGCGTTTTGCTGCCGATCAGAAATACAGCTTTTATAAAAAAAATCACCTGCTGGTTAAACAATATGCTGTCGAATATTCCAAAGCCTACCACGATGAAATGAAAAATATGGTTGAGCAGCAAATGCGTGCTTCTGTTAAAGCCATTGGCGATTACTGGTACACCGCATGGGTAGATGCCGGGCAACCCCTGCTTAAAAACCTCGTTAAAACAAATCTGCCTCCTGATGAGCAGAAGGCAGAGGAAAATATCGAAAAGAAATATAAAGATGGAAAAATTATCGGACGCGAAATCTAATCATCTTCCCTCCTAAATCTCCGGCTCTCTTTTTACTTCAGTATTTTTGGGTTTAAGTCTGCTTTTAACGGCTGCCCATACAGCTGGTACAAATGTTACCACTGCGATGAAAATAATAACGATTTCAAAATTATTTTTGATAACCGGAATTTGTCCAAGTAAATAACCACCAATTAACAGAGAGGTAATCCAGGTAATACCACCCACTACATTAAAGTAAGTAAAACGGCCAAAAGGCATTTTGGCTATACCTGCAACAAATGGCGCAATGGTTCTGAAAATAGGTAAAAAACGGCTCAATACAATTGCTTTACCACCATGCTTTTCGAAAAACTCGTGCGATTGATGGTAATATTTCAGTTTTAAAATCTTGTTTTCTTCTTTAAACACACCTGCCCCAAAAAAGCTTCCCAGCTTATAATTAAGGCTGTTGCCTAAAATAGCGGCTATAATTAAAATAACCAGCATTATCCAGATACTTAATCCTGTTTCATGTTCACCCGCAATAAGCGCCCCCATGGCAAATAACAAAGAATCGCCGGGTAGAAAAGGCGTTACCACGAAACCGGTTTCGGCAAAAATAATAAGAAACAAGATCAGGTAAGTCCAGGTCTGATAGTCGTTAACAATCTGTGCCAGATGGACATCAATGTGAAGAATAAAATTTAAAAGTTGCTGTAGTAATTCCAATTTATCTAATTTTTAGCTAAAATATGAATATCCGGCTGAAATAACGAGGTAAACCGCGTATAAAAAACCAGATATTGGTCAGTTATTTGCAATGATTTTGGTTTGGAGCTTGCCCGTTTTAGAACCATCAAATAAAATGGTGTAAACTTTTCCCTTATAAAAATTGGAAGCTTTAATGGTATCGATTACATCGGCAGAATCCACCAGGTTTACATAAAGCGGGTTCTTATTGTTAAATTTAATAAATACATAAGGAGTTTTCTCCCCATAACCCAGGTTCTGGTTAATGCTTTTTAAACTGTCTCGTAATACCACTTTCGATTTCAGCGTATAACCCAGGTTTAGAAAAAGTAATTTTGAACCTTGCGTAGTATCGCTCTTTAAATCGTCTTCAAAAAAATACAGCAGAGAATCTGTAGCTGATTTTTTAGCAAAGAAAACCGAATAATTACTGCCAACTTTCAACGCCTGCTTTAAGCTTGTAATGGTACCATTTCTTCCGGTATTTTTACTAAGAACCGAATAGGTTCTATTACCGGGTACTACAATATAGGCGCTGCTGCTGCCATAGGCAATTGATGGCGCATACCGTACACTGTCTAAAAAAAAATCCTGCGAAATAGTACCTACAGCCATGTTGTGAAACCTGATTTTCGACTGTCCCTCTATTAAATCGTTGTTCTTAATACAGGCAGTTAAAGCAGTAAGAACGCACAATAGAAAAATTACAGAAGGCTTGAACAAATTTTTTATTTTCATCAGTGTATTTTACTTAAAACGATGGTATAAACAGAAAACGCAATCAGGATCAGATCGCATATACCTATGTCTAAGCCATGCAATTTTAAAAGCAAAGATAGTACAATATTAATTATCTGACACCACGTGCGCTTCT
>JASLGV010000439.1 GCA_030149995.1 Pedobacter sp. | reverse complement strand
GTTTCAGGAAGTGCATACACGTATTCTTATGTAGCATTTGGCGAATTGGTTGCCTGGATTATTGGCTGGTCGCTCATTATGGAGTATTCAATCGGTAACATCACCGTGGCCATATCCTGGTCTGATTACTTTACGGGACTGCTCTCCACAATCAAGATACCGGCCCTGGGCATTAACGGCATCCATGTACCCGATTGGATGACCATGGATTACCTAAGTGCTTATAACGGGCATGAACACGCAAAAGCCCTGCTGGCTGCCGGTAAAAACCTGGCAGACCTGGATGCGGCCACAGCTACCGCCAATAACGCCTGGACAACGGCCCCACAAATTGGTGGTTTTCACTTTGTTGCAGATATTCCGGCCCTGGGCATTATCATTCTGATTACCTGGCTTATTTACAGGGGCATGAAAGAAAGCAGAAACGCCAGCAACGCAATGGTAGTTGTAAAACTGGCGGTTATCCTGCTGGTACTTGCCGTGGGTATTTTCTATGTAGACACAACCAACTGGAATCCTTTTGCACCTAATGGTGTATCGGGCGTTTTAAAAGGCGTTTCCGCCGTGTTTTTTGCTTACATCGGCTTTGATGCCATCTCTACTACTGCCGAAGAATGTAAAAATCCGCAGCGCGATTTACCGCGAGGTATGATGTGGGCCATTATTATCTGTACGATTTTATATGTAGCCATTGCCCTGGTTTTAACGGGTATTGTAAAATACGATACCCTGGCTGTAGGAGATCCCCTGGCTTTTGTATTTGATCAGATAGACCTGAAACTAATGAGTGGTATTATCGCCGTAAGTGCTGTATTTGCCATGGCCAGTGTATTACTGGTATTTCAGATGGGACAACCGCGTATCTGGATGAGTATGAGCCGTGATGGTTTATTACCCAAATCTTTCTCAAAAATTCACCCAAAATATAAAACTCCTTCATTTGCAACCATTGTGGTTGGTTTCGTTGTAGCGGTACCTTCCCTTTTCATGAACCTGACCATTGTTACAGATTTGTGTTCTATTGGTACACTGTTCGCTTTTGTACTGGTATGTGCAGGCGTACTGGTTTTACAGAATAAACCCGGTGTACAGCGTGGCAAGTTTAAAATTCCTTATGTAAACAGTAAATACATTATACCAGTACTTTTTATCGGAGGTATTGTAACGGGCTTTACCAGTTTCAATAAAGAAACCAAAGCATTTATCTTTAACACCCCTAAAACCATCCAAACCGTTCAACTGGTAACGTCTTTAAATACCGAAGAGCTTAAAACCTTAAAGTCTGAAATTATTGCACATGCAGCACCAAAGCTGACCTTAAATGAAAAGCTGGATGCCGAATCTTACCTGAGCAACCTGCCTGCAGAAAGATATGAGCAATTTGTTGCTGATTCAAAAATACCTGCACACAAGAAATACGAAAGCGGCTGGTCTTTATTTAAGCATAAAATCCCTATGTGGATATTCCTCATTATCTGTGTATTCATCACCTATTTCAGTGTTACAAAAAACCTCTCCCTGATTCCGGTTTTAGGGCTGATCAGCTGCTTGTACATGATGTGCGAACTGGGGATTTCCAACTGGATTGGTTTTAGCATCTGGCTGGTAATCGGTCTTATTATTTACTTCCTGTATGGTTACAAACACAGTAAGTTAGGCAAAGAATCATTAACAAATCCATAAAAAATAGAGGCCCGGCATAAAACCGGGTCTTTTTTATATCTCCTAACCGGTACATCCCCCAAGCCAGAATACTTAATTGTGTATTTCAACAGCTTTAATGCCGTAAGCAACACCAGAACGAGGTTGACGACGCTTTCTGAAACGGGATTTCCCTGGTAAACACGATACTCTTTCCCTTTAAGGAAAGTATTATATATAAAAAAAGGGCACCTTTACAGGGCGCCCTTTCAGTTATTTTATCTATAGAGTTAAACAGGCAACCTGTTCAGTTCAATTGCATCTGGTGTAACAAAGATCAGCGGTACTTTTTCTACATCTACATAACTGCTATCCAAGCCAAAACTCCGTTCCTCAGATAAACTTAATTTCTTCAGAATAAAGTAGTAGTTCATAATGGTACGCTCGTAAAGACTCAGATTCGTCCATTTTGACAGATGTTTCTCCAGCAGTACAAATCTGAAATCGCCGGCAATTTTATGCCTGTTCAGGGATTTATACTGGCTTGTTATGTCTACTTCTCCATTCCTTACCAGATCTTCCACCACCTTACGGTACAACAGGTTTACCCTTTGCTCAATGCGGAAACCCAGTTTAAAATCAATACGGATTAATTTACCCGGAATTAAAAATTCTACTTTATAATCCATGGTATAAGGTTCGTCCATTACATCTACGTGTACCAGCCAGTAAATATCGGCCCGCTTAGGTTCTTTCTGGATAATGGAATAGATAATTTTAGATTCAATCTCCGTTTTAAAATTGGCACTGGTTAAATACACCAGCTGCGAAGAAAATTTCGGAACGGTTTCATCTACACTCAGTTCGTTTATAATCTGATAATAATCTTCTATTTCCACATATTTTACGAAGCGGTTTTTGATTTTCCGGGCTACGAACCAGCTCCACATAATGGTAAACAGCAAAGAACCAATCATAACGGTTACCCAGCCGCCATGCAAAAATTTAGTTAGATTACTAATTAAAAAGGTTCCTTCTATTACAATATAAGTTGCAAAAAAGGTTAAAATAAGGTATTTCGGTACCCGCCTGCTACGCAGGTAAAAACTAACCAGAATGGTGGTCATCAACATGGCAATGGTAATGGATAGTCCATAGGCAGCATCCATCCGTTCTGATTTCTGGAACAGCAGTACAATACCACAACAACCAATCCAGAGCATCCAGTTGATAGATGGCACATACAACTGTCCTTTCGATACCGTTGGATAAACAATTCTGATTTTAGGCCAGAGGTTTAAACGTACGGCTTCCGAGATCAGGGTAAAAGATCCGCTTATCAGCGCCTGACTGGCAATTACAGCTGCCATGGTGGCCAGAATAACCATACTAACCTGAAACTGATCGGGTACGATCTGGAAAAAAGGATTTGTTTTAGGCCCTGGTACGAAAGTATCGGCATGCTGCAATATCCAGACACCCTGTCCCAAATAATTTAAGATCAGGGTAAGCTTTACAAAAATCCAGCTGATGCGGATGTTGTTCCGGCCGCAATGTCCTAAATCAGAATATAAAGCTTCGGCTCCTGTTGTACACAGAAAAACACCACCCAATATTATAAAAGCCAGCTTATTGGTAACCAGTAAATGAATGGCATAATAAGGATTAAAAGCTTTTAAAATACTGAAATCCTTTATAATAAAAGAGATCCCTAATGTACCCAGCACAGCAAACCATACAAACATTACCGGCCCAAACAGCTTACCCACCAGGTTTGTACCGAACTGCTGAATAACAAACAGAATGGTTAAGATGGTCAGTACAATGGGAATAACCGGCACATCGAATTTATTGGTTAACCCCTCTATGGCAGATGTTACCGTAATACTGGGCGTAATAATACCATCGGCCAGTAAGGCACAGCCACCTACTATGGCCGGCACCACCAGCCACCTGGCTTTTTTACGTACCAGCGAAAACAGGGAGAATATTCCGCCCTCGCCTTTATTGTCGGCTCTTAAGGTAATAACCACATATTTAATAGTGGTTTGTAAAGTTAATGTCCAGATGATACAGGAAAGTACCCCCAAAACATTTGTTGGGTTGATATTCTGCTTACCACCCAGAATTGTTGTGAAAATTGCATTAAGGGTGTACAAAGGTGAAGTACCAATGTCGCCAAATACGATTCCAAGACTAATGAGCACACCGCCTGCGGTTAATGCGCTGACATTTTTATGATTTGACACTTCTTTGATATTTTAGTGCGGCAAAAGTAAACTAACTGCTACAATTTAGCAACCAATTTTTTGTTGTGTATTTTAAACACTTTGAAAAATGGTTTTATTATGTTAAATTGTGTTAAATTGTGGTATTATAAACAAAATGTTTAATTTCTTTGTTTTAAATTAATACATTTGCGATATTATAATTTGATGAAACTGTATACTAAAATAATGCTTCTCGCCAAAATTGCCTGCACGATGTGCATCGTTTTGCTGTGCAGTGTTAATTTATGGGCGCAGCAATCAGATAGTATCCGCATTACGCTCAAATCAAGAACAAAAAAAGTAAGTAAAATCCCCGAAATAAAAGCTAATATCCAATCTTACAAACCTTTATACAGTGGTATTGGCGGTACGGGTATTTTTAATGCTTACGCTACTACTTCAAAAGCTACAACTGTAACAACTGCTAAAGATAAGCTTTTAACGATTGTTAAGATTTATCCGAATCCGATCGAGGACCAGCTTAATATTATTTTATCGCTAAGCAAGGAAACGCCTGTTACCATTAAAATTATTGATTTATTGGGCAATGAAGTGGTAACACTTGCCAATGAGCGTTTTAATGCAGGCGAGCAGACA
>JASLGV010000425.1 GCA_030149995.1 Pedobacter sp. | reverse complement strand
GTAAAATGTTAAACCAGGGAGCTGAATTTGGAACATTGCCACTTAAAGATAAACTGATCCGCATGAATTATGATTTGCATACCGGAAGTGCACTCGGGCTCTTTGGAAAATTTCTGGCATTCCTTGCTGGCCTGGTTGCAGCCAGTTTGCCTGTTACCGGCTTTATTATCTGGAATACGAAAAAAGGTAAAAAATAGACAGAAGACCTGCCGGAGTAGATTGCAATGAATTAAATAATCTGCAATTTAAAATTGTTTACTGATTTTGTATTTTAGCTTAAAAAAACACATTCTGAAATACGAATACCAACAAACAACATGAGAAATAAACTACTTAGCCTGTTCTTGCTGCTTTTAACTTCGGCAACTGTACTGGCTCAAAAGAACAAAGTTGAAACCAGCGATATACTCAACTACTGGGTTGCATTTGATAGTGTAACCGCTACAAAAGACTACCACAAACAAATTGATTTAATTAACCGCCTTTACATAAAAAAAGGAACCCCCGGACTGGCAGCCTTTATGGAAGCCAGGGGTTATACCGATTCGGTATGGGTTCATAACATTAATGCATATCCTAAATTCTGGGCTTCTATCCGTTCGGCCACGCTTGAGGCAAAAGAAAGTGCCCGGGAATTGCAGGTGCAGATCGAAAAATTTAAAAAACTTTATCCCGGCTTAAAACCGGCAAATATTTACTTTGCCATTGGTGGCCTTAATACAGGCGGAACAACTTTGAAGGATAAAGTGCTGATCGGCACCGAAATCGTTACCGGCTCCCCAACAACGGATGTTTCTGAATTTCAGGGAAACTGGCTTAAATCCGTATTCGCCAATCATGGCTCGAACCTGGTCTTTCTCAATCTGCACGAATATGTGCACACCCAGCAAAATGGTGTAACACAAAATGTACTGGGGCAGGCCCTTCGCGAAGGTATTTGCGATTTTGTAGCCGAAACCGTGCTGGGCAAGCCAATTTCTACCAGCTATTTAACCTTTGGCCGTGCGCATGCCGACTCGGTTAAACAGGCTTTTAAAAGAGAGATGTTTGGTGGTGCCTATGGTCATTGGTTTTACAACGGATCAAGAGTGGGAGAAAAGGCCGATATGGGTTATTATGTAGGATATGAAATTGCAAAAGGATATTATAATCAGTCGAAAAATAAAAAGGCTGCTATCCAGGAGCTGATTGAACTGGATTACAGCCAGGCAGGCCTTACAGAGAAAATATTGAGCCGGTCTGGTTATTTTGCTGAAGGGTTTGATAAGGAGGCTCTTATAAAAAACTATAAGAATAATCAGCCGTACGTAACCGGTATCACACCTTTTGAAAACAATGCGCAGGATGTAGACCCCGGATTAAAAGAAATCAGGATAACTTTTTCAAAGCCCATGACCAAAGATGTTTCCATTGATTTTCCGGAGCTTGGTAAAGATCATTTTCCCCTTGTAAAAATTATTGGTTATGAAAATGATGGTAAGACACTGGTCTTAGCGCTGAAGCTTACAGCTGATAAAGAATACGGATTTAAACTGAGCAACCGGTCTTTTCAATCGGCAGATGGTTATGTATTCAGGGATGAGTATTTTGATGTGAATTTTAAGACGAAAAAGTAGTCTGTTTTTTGGTACTGTGTGCAGTACAACATCAGATAAAAAGGGTTGAGCTGATCAAAGCTTGGCCCTTTTTTATTAAAAATGCCTGTAACAAGCAGACCTGATTAAATATTATTATTGGTTTCTTGCTTTATAAGAATAGTCCAAAAGTTTTCTTTACGGCTGGGCTAATGGTTCGGGCTGATTTTATGCGTACCCTGATTTCATACAGGTCTTTCTCAGGTACAAGGCCAAGTACCCGTGCAGGATCTTTTTTAATGATCTCATAGAACCATGCAGTGGGGCGGCTTTTAATTGTCGAACAGTCGGCAAAAGAATTGTAATCTAAGAACGCACATTCCTTTGCATACATTTCATAGTTGAGTTCCACAAGCTCCTGCGTATGAAAGATGCGCTGATTAATTTCCGAGTTGATAAAAATTGTTGCAAAATGCAGGCGATCGTAAGAAGCGCCAACAAGAATAAGTCGTTTCTCTTTGGGAGGAGTAGTATCTGTAATGAAAACCTTGATTACAGATCCGATCTGTATGTTTCGCTTGGCAAATCCATCCCTGAGTTCTTCTGGTATAAGATCTGCCAAAGACATTTAGCAAATATTTTGATCGTTTTCGGCATTGAGTAAAATATAATGGATCATATCTTCGCTCGTACCGGCAGCTTCGGCTATTTCAAGGTAAGGCATTTCGATATCAATCCTTTTAGATGCATTTGTCCAGGCTGAATCATGCGATTTTTCTACCAGTTCGTAGAAATTAAGTGCCTGGTTAGACTCAATTGATTGATTAAGTGCTTCCAGGTCTGTTTCGGAGAGTTGATCCAGATCCGATTCAATTTTAGCGGTTACGTAGGGGATGTTTCCATCACGCCTGATTGAAAATAAAACAGACATTTCTACTGCCTCATGAAACGGATGGTTTCCTTTTTCTGCAGCTTTAAAAATATCGTAAAGAAATGATGGAACGGGGCCAAAGTTCATCGCCTGATAGCAATCGCCGGTAATAGGTCTGCCAAATTTTTTCAGATGGTCTTGATCTGCGAAGTAAAGGATTTTGAAGATTTTGTGATAATCTGCTTCTTGCACCTGGTTGAGAATGTAAAGAGCTGCATTCAAAGTCTTGCTTTTGTCAATGTTAAATCCTTGCATATAACAAAGTTAACAAAATAAACCGGGGTTGCTGATTTTTTTTAGGCAAGTGTGCTGCCTTTAATTTATCTGAGAACAGGTTGTTTAAAGTAAAAGAGTAAAAACAGATTGCTGCAACAAAATGTGCTTGTCTGCGTCTTACCCGTAACTGCTTTATGGGTAGGGTTCATTTGAATCCATCTTGCAGATGTCTGGCCGGTTGATACAGAAAGTAAACTCAAACGAACAACCTTATACAGGCAGTATTTATAAAAAAAGAACAATTATGAAAAGAGCAGTTACGGTGTTTTTGTGCTTAATCCAATTTTCAATAACCTTTGCGCAGCAATCCGAACCTCAAAATGCAGATAGCATTTCCCGTTATTTTAAAGAAGTTAAAAAGGCTTCTAAACAAGCGTTTAAGTTATGGAGTAAAGATTTGTATGGAAATATATTGCTGGTTGATCCGCAAACACGGCAGGTATACAGCAATGCGCCAGATGTAAGGCATATGCTGCAATCCCAAAAAGATATCTATATGGGTAAACTACCCGATAGCATAAATATAGCAAACACTTCGGTTGAGTGGGGCGGCAAAACCTGGGCAATGGTTATGCTTCCGCTATCTAAAGACAGAATAAACCGGATTAATTTATTAGGGCACGAACTTTTTCATACGGTGCAAACTTCTTTGGGATTTACCCAAAACAACAAAGAAAGCAACCATTTGGAACAAAAAGACGGCAGGATATATCTTCGGTTGGAATTGGAAGCACTGAACAAAGCAATTCTTTCTGATACACAAAGTGAACAAAAAAAGCACCTGACCCACGCATTTATTTTCAGAAAATACAGAAATATGCTTTTCCCAGGATCTGATAATCTTGAAAATCAACTTGAGCTTAATGAGGGCCTTGCAGAATATACCGGTTTCATGATGAGTGGTAGGAGTAAAGAACAGGCAAACCGGTATTTTGTTAACGGTCTCCATACCTTTCTTAAAAATCCTACATACGTCCGGTCTTTTGCTTACCATACAATCCCTATGTATGGCTACCTGTTAAGTCTGAAAGATAAATACTGGACTCAAAAAATATCAGCAGATAATAATTTAACAGATTTTTTTATTGAAAACTTAACCGTCAACATGCCGGTGCATTTAAAAGATGCAGTTGAAGAGATGGCCAAAGATTATGATGGAGAAACAATTATCCGGGAAGAGCTGGAAAGAGCAGAAAAAATAAGGATCAGAATAGCCGGATTTAAATCTAAATTCATTGAGCAACCACATTTTGAAATAAGCTTTGAAAAAATGAATATTTCCTTTGATCCAACGAACATACTTCCCGTCGAAGATAAGGGAACTGTTTATCCCAATCTCAGGATTTCTGATAATTGGGGCATTCTTGAAGTTCATAATGGAGCGTTGATGTACCCGAACTGGAATAAAATATCGATAAGTATACCTACTAAAATAAATGGTCAACAAATAGAAGGAGACGGGTGGTTGTTAATGCTAAATAAAAATTATGCTGTTGTTAAAGATGAAAAAAGCAATAATTACAAGCTCATCAAAAAATAAAACACAGCACGCATTGAAGGTGCAAACAATGTGTGAAAAGCGTATCTTTCAGATATCCAGTATATTATTTAAAATAAAAACAGGAAAAGCGATGGTATTAATCACTTTTCTTGTTTAGTAGTCCATAGGGGAATCGAACCCCTGTTTCCAG
>JASLGV010000296.1 GCA_030149995.1 Pedobacter sp. | reverse complement strand
CAGAAAGTTAATGCATACAGCCAACGTATACATCAGAGCGGAGCTTAAAGCTCCGCTTTTCTGCTTGTTTTAATATATAAAGTGCACTGTCTGCACTTTTTTCATGTTCATAAATGCCCGATACAAGCGCAATTGTTTTAGGGTTTGATGCCGGATGATAAACGGTCATATACTCAAGGCTTAAATTCTCCGAAGGTGATCTTCGCGGATAATATTCGCCGGCATACATGGTATCTTCGTCATCTTCGGGCAAAGCGATCAGATCTTTGTTTTGATCGAAACTGCGGCCCATCAAATCAACCGGCATGTTCAGTTGTTGTTTAATCTTTGCGAGCTTTTGATATAAAGTATGGTAATTAAGTCCTGTATCGGCCACAACAACATAATAGGTGCTGTAATCGCTGTATGCATCATCTGCATTTTTTATTTCAGTTGCAGCTTCTTGTTTTACGGCAGGTATTACAGGGTTGATAACCGTTTTGACCGTATCGTGGGCAATGGTTGCGGTTTTTGTTTCCGAAACTGTTGTATTTGCCGCCGGATGACAGGCTGCCAGAAGCCATGCACAAATAACCAAAACATATACTTTCATACGTTGCCTTTTTACTTAGATTCTAACTGGAATGTGATGTCTTTTTAAAGCTTGCTTTAAATCCGGTATTAAAATTTCTCCATAATGAAAAACCGATGCTGCCAGGGCTGCATCTACCTGTGCTTTTTCAAATACCTCGGTAAAATGTTCAATCCGTCCGGCACCGCCCGAGGCAATAACCGGAATGTTGATCTGTTTGTTGATCTGGCTTAACAGTGCGCAGTCAAAACCGGCTTTTGTTCCATCGTGATCCATAGAGGTAAGCAGGATTTCGCCTGCTCCACGGTTTTCGGCCTCTAAAATCCAGTTTTCTGTTTCGAGTTCTGTTTCCAGCCGTCCGCCGTTCAGGTGAACTTTGTTTTTTCCGTCTATCCGTTTGGTGTCTACCGCAAGTACTACAAACTGAACACCAAAAGCCTTAGCCAGATCTTCGATCAGTTTTGGGTTCTTAACGGCTGCCGAGTTGATGCTGATTTTATCGGCCCCGGCATTAAGCAGGGCTTCGGCATCGGCAATTTCAGAAATTCCACCACCAATGGTAAAGGGAATATTAAGTTGTCTGGCCACAGATTTAACCATTTCGATCATGGTTTTTCGTCTTTCGTGCGTTGCGGTAATATCCAGAAAAACCAGCTCATCTGCACCTTGCTGTGCGTATTGAGCGGCCAGTTCAACCGGATCGCCTGCATCGCGCAAATCAACGAAGTTTACACCTTTTACGGTGCGTCCGTCTTTAACATCCAGGCATGGAATGATTCTTTTCGATAGCATTTTAAAGGGATGTCATCGCTTTTAAGTTCCATTCTTTAATCTCTTCAACCGTAATCAGGTTTTCGTAAATGGCTTTTCCAACCACTACACTTCTTACATCAAGTTTTGCCAGCTCGCGTATATCGTCCATAGAGCTTACACCACCCGAAGCAATCAGTTTAATGAAAGGGGAATGCTCAAGCAACTTTTTATACAAATCAATGGCGGCTCCGCCTAATTTTCCATCTTTATTAATATCTGTACACAGGAAACGGAAAAATCCAAGTTGCAGGCATTTATCAACGTAATCCATGAGTTTAATGGGCGAACTTTCCATCCAGCCCGAATATTTAATAACTTCGTCCAGCACATCAATGGCAATTACAATGCGGTTGGCATAGTTGTCTTTTTTGGTAAAGGCAGCGCTTAATTCTGATAAGAAGGAAGGGTTGGTAATGGCCTGGGTACCAACAATAACCCGGTGAATACCGGCATCAAGCAAATTGGTTACCTGCTCAATGGTGCGGATACCACCACCATACTGAACCTTCATTTCGGTTTTTTTAATAATGTCAAACAACGATTGCTGGTTGCTGAAATCGCCTTTGGCACCATTTAAATCAATGATGTGAATAAAATCAGTACCGTTAGAACGGTATTTTTCAATCATTTCGGCAATAGAAACATTATATTCTGTTTTCTGGTTGTAATCACCTTCGCGCAGACGAACAACTTTTCCGTCCAAAATATCGATAGCTGGTATTATGTACATTTTATAAACTTAAGTTTGAGAAATTTTTTAATATTAGTTCGCCGGCTTTCCCCGATTTTTCGGGATGAAATTGTACGCCGTAAAAGTTATTTTTTTGTACAGCTGCAGAGAATTTTAATCCATAATCTGCAGATGCAAGGTCAAAAGTAGGGTTATATTCAATAAAGTACGAATGTACAAAGTAAAATTGCGCATTGTCTTCAACACCTTCAAATAATGAATTGTTTTGTTTTTTTACACTGTTCCAGCCCATGTGCGGCACTTTTATGCCCAGGTTTTTATCAAATTTACGGGTCTGAACAGGAATAATATCCAATAACAGGGCGTTGCCTTCTTCAGAATGGCGGGTAAGGAGCTGCATGCCCACACAAATGCCTAAAACAGGTTTACGGAGGTTTTTAATTGCCTGAACGAGCCCGGTGCTGTTTAATTTCTGCATGGCAGTACCGGCATGGCCAACTCCAGGAATAATGATGTGACTGTGTTTTTCCAGCTCGCTTTCTGTGTTTACCATTCCATAAGTTATGTTCAGGCGTTCAAGAGCAGCCGTTAAGGAAAAAATATTACCGGCACCATAATTTACAATTCCAATGGATTGGGGTAAATCTGTTTCTGTATTTAAATTGTTTTCAGTCATGCTTGTTTGCTTCTTTAACATTTAAATAAACGTTGGGTTTTTATACCTATTATAATGCGGTGTCTGTGTAAAAATATAAAATTTGCCATTACAACAAACCTTTTGTACTTGGTAAGACCATTTTTTCTGCATCGCGTTTAACGGCCATTTTGATTGCTTTGGCAAAAGCCTTGAAAATGGCTTCAATTTTATGGTGCTCATTCTCGCCGGTTGCCTGTATATTTAGGTTGCATTTTGCTGCATCGCTAAAAGATTTGAAGAAATGGTAAAACATTTCTGTAGGTACATCGCCAACTTTCTCTCTTTTAAAGGTTGCATCCCATACAATCCAGTTTCTGCCACCAAAATCAATGGCTACCTGTGCCAGGCAATCGTCCATCGGCAAACAAAAGCCATAACGCTCTATACCAAGTTTGTTGCCCAACGCTTGCGCAACCGCTTCTCCCAGTGCAATGCCGGTATCTTCTATGGTGTGGTGTTCGTCTATATGCAGGTCGCCTTTTGCCGTAATTTGCAGGTCTATACTCCCGTGACGGGCAATTTGATCCAGCATGTGGTCAAAAAAGTTTAAGCCTGTTTCAATTTTGGCTTTTCCGGTACCATCGAGGTCCAGCCGGATGGATATATCTGTTTCGTTGGTTTTACGCTGGTGACCGATCTTCCGGCTTCCGGCTTTTAATAAATTGTATATATCCTCCCATTTACGGGTTTCCAATATAATTACCTCGCTTAAGGTTTCGCGTTTATCGAGTGCTTCATTGGCACCAAGTGCATCATTCTGTCTCAGGAAAATAGCTTTGGCGCCTAAATTTTTTGCTAAGACGACATCGTTTAAACGATCGCCGATTACAAAAGAATGCTTCAGGTCGTAGTCTTCCCCAAAATATTTTGTCAGCAAGGCTGTACCGGGTTTGCGGGTAGGGGCATTGTCTTTAGCAAAAGTACGGTCTATAACCACTTCACTAAAATGTACACCTTCGCCGGCAAAGGTATCAATCATAAAATTATGCACGGGCCAGAAATTTTCTTCGGGATTGGAAGGTGTGCCAAGTCCGTCCTGATTGGTTACCATGACCAGTTCATAGTCGAGTTCTGTTGCAATTTTTGAAAGGTAGTAGAGTGCTTTTGGATAAAATTTCAACTTCGAAAATGCATCGACTTGTTC
>JASLGV010000267.1 GCA_030149995.1 Pedobacter sp. | reverse complement strand
AAATTCGCCCTGTTCAGCAAGATCCAGTACTTCTTTACCATCGGCATCGCTGATAAATTCTCCTTTATCGTTTAATAATTTAAGCGCATTCCATTGTTTTGGATTGTGGCTGGCTGTTAAGATGATGCCACCACCTGCCTGCTCATCCGGAACTGCTACCTCTACCGTTGGCGTGGTAGAAAGGCCCAGATCGATCACTTCAATACCAAGGCCCTGCAAGGTACCGATTACGAGATTGTTCACCATCTCGCCCGAAATACGGGCATCTCTGCCCAGCACAATTCTTTTATTATTTGTTTTTTGAACAACCCAGCTACCAAAAGCTGCTGTAAATTTCACAATATCTATAGGAGTCAGGCCATCTCCTGCCTGCCCGCCAATGGTTCCCCGTATGCCCGAAATGGATTTTATTAAAGTCACGCTGTATGTTTTTGAATAAGGCCAAAAATAAAGAAAAAAATCAGGATTGCGGCTAAGTTTATCCAATGCTAATGGTTTAATTTACATTTGGTTTATATCTATTTACACGACATAATTAATAGATTTAGCATAGCTTTAAACCGCTCGGGGCAAATAAATACCGGCCTTCCGTTTTATCTGCCGGCAAAAAACATCTGTGGTATGATACAACAATTTACAAAAGCATTACAGCTTTACTGCGCCCATTAAATTGAATATAAAGCCAATTTTGCATAAGTTTGTGCCTTTCGAAAAGCAAACGGGGTTTTTATATGCAAAAAAAATGGTTTCAATACTGGTTCAATTCTCCATATTATCACATCTTATACCAGCAAAGGAATGATGCGGAAGCCGAATTTTTCATTGATAATTTAACCCGTTTTCTAAATCCGGCTGCCCATGCGCGGTTTCTGGATATTGCCTGCGGCCGGGGGCGTCATTCTGTTTACCTCAATAAAAAAGGGTTTGATGTAACGGGCATAGATCTTTCAGAGCAAAGTATCCGTTATGCCAGTCAGTTTGAAAATGATCGTCTGCACTTTCTGGTGCATGATATGCGTCGCTTATTTTACATCAACTATTTTGATTTTGCCTTAAATCTTTTTACGAGTTTCGGTTATTTTGAAACGGAAAAAGACCATGTAAATGCCTTAAAAACTTTTAAAAAGAGTTTAACAGAAAATGGTACATTGGTACTTGACTATTTTAATACTGAAAAAATTATCCGAAATTTAAATACGGCAGAAACGAAAACCCTCGATGGCATTACGTTTAACATCAGCAAAGCGGTTGTGGATGGTAAAATCATTAAACGCATCAATTTTGAGGATGCGGGTAAAACCTATAATTTTGAAGAGCGTGTACAGGCTTTTAAACTCAGTCAATTTGAAAGCATGCTGAAAAAGGCGGGAATGGTTGTACAGGAAATTTTTGGCAGTTACAAGCTTGATAAATTTGATGAGGAGCAATCTGACCGTTTAATTTTAATCTGCAAAAAAGCATGACAAGCACTTTCTTAGAAAGTATTAAACATTTTGATACCGGTTTATTTCTGGAAATCCACCGCGGGCTGGCCAATCCTTTTTTCGACTGGCTGATGCCCTTGCTGCGTAACCGTTTCTTCTGGACACCGTTATACTTGTTTATTATTGTATTCTGCATCAGGCAATATAAAAAGCAGGGGTTTTACGTAATCGGGATGATTCTTTTTACGTTTGCCATGGGCGATCTGATTTCTGCAAGACTTATCAAACCTTTTGTGGGGCGTTTAAGACCTTGTAACGACATCAGCCTGAGCAGCTACATTATACCAAGGGTGCCGTGTGGTGGTGGATTCAGTTTTCCTTCTTCGCATGCAACCAACCACTTTGCCATTGCCTTTTTCCTGATCTTTATTTTTTACAATAAATGGAAAGGTATATTGCCACTGGGTTTCTTCTGGGCCTTTATGATCAGTTTTGCGCAGGTTTATGTAGGTGTACACTACCCGGTAGATGTAACGGCCGGTGCTTTACTGGGCACAACAATTGGACTGCTTTGCGGCAGATTATTTAAAGTTTTACAACCCGATTTTTAAATGGAAGTCTGGAAATTTTGTGTACTGTTTTTCTGTGCCTTTTTAGGTGGATCGGCTATTTTCCTGGTAAAAAGCGATAAATCAAAGCTGTTAAAGCTGATTCTCTCTTTTAGCGGGGCTTATTTATTTGCCATTACGGTTTTACACCTGATTCCGGATGCCTACAGTGGAAAAGACGGCGCTGAAATTGGTATTTTTATCTTAATCGGTTTTTTACTCCAGATTTTCTTAGAGCAGTTCTCTGAAGGTGTGGAACACGGGCACATACACAAACACCACGAAAATAAGGTATTCCCCTTTGGCATTATGATTAGTCTTTGCCTGCATGCTTTTTTAGAGGGGATGCCCCTGGCCAAAGACCAACACAATGAATTTATATTCGGAATTTCGCTGCACCACATTCCGGCGGCTTTTGCACTGGCCAGTATCCTGATGCAGAACCACTTTAAGAAAGGAAGCATTTTGCTTTACCTGTTTATTTTTGCCATTATGGCTCCGCTTGGGTTTTATGTAAGCCTGGGTTTAA
>JASLGV010000215.1 GCA_030149995.1 Pedobacter sp. | reverse complement strand
TATTATTGCTTAATTTTAATTTTCAGTGTACTGCCTGCCCTTGCTCAGCATGGAATGGGTAAAGTTACGGGTGACGTGGTAGATGAGCAGAAACAACCGATTCCCTTTGTCGAGGTGAGTTTAAAACGAAGTACAGATACTCTTCGTGTTAAAGTGGCAATGGCCGATGAAAAAGGACGTTTTTCGCTGGAAATTGCCCCTGGTAAATATTTTGTTGAGCTGAAGATGATGGGCTATAACACGGTTTATTCAAAAATATTTGATCTTGCTGATGGAGAAATTCATTCGCTCGGAACCCTTCTGCTTACGCCTCTTGCCAGGCAATTGGCTGCGGTAAATATTACAGCAACGCCTCCTTTTATAGAAAGACGGGCCGATAAGCTTATTGTTAATCTGAATGGATTGGGATCTGGTGCACCCATTATGGAGGTAATGAATCAACTGCCGGGTGTATCGGTAACACCCGACGACCGAATTAGTCTGAATGGAAAAAGTGTTCAGATTTATATCGATGGGAAAGCCACTACGCTTTCTTCCGAAGCGCTTACAGGGCTGCTGAAAGGAATCTCTTCATCAGCTATTCAAAAAGTAGAATTAATCGCCCAGCCTTCAGCCAAATATGATGCCGCCGGGAATGGTGCAATTATTAATATCATCAGAAAACGAAATTATAAAGCCGGTTTAAACGGAAACATTTATGCAGGGACCGGAAAAGGTGCCTTTGGGAAGGCAAATGGTGGTATCAACCTTAATTATAAAGGAAAAGCATACAACCTGCTGTTAAATCTTGACTATAATTACAATAAATATTTCTATAATTCCTTTATCTCTTCTACTTTTTACAGTTCGGCAGGTCCAACCGGTCTGTCAGTTTCTGATATAAAAAGCATAAGAACCAATGCCAATTACACACCAAACCTGGGGGCAGATTTCTATCTGTCTGCCCGTACCACTTTATCTGCCACGATAAAGCCAGGATTTCAGACTTTTAGACGCGATGGCTTGGCCAACATCAATTCTGATCTGGCTGGAAATATACATTCGGAATCTCAATTTTTGAATTTAACAGATATTCAGGCAAATAATTTTTCATCCGGATTACGTTTGCAGCATCGGATGGATACCAGTGGACGGGAATTAACCGTAGACCTGGATTACTACCATTATGGAAACCATAACAATCAGGATAACCTGACCAGCACTTTTAATCCAAGATCAGATGTGCATAGTATAGTTGCACAAGATCGTGTTTTTGATGTATATGCTTTAAAGATGGATTATACCCATCCATTAAAGAATGGGTATCAACTGGAAATGGGCATGAAAACCAGTTATGTAAATTCAGTAAACTCCAATTTCTACCGGGATCTGCTAAATACACAGACTGATTTGTTTGATTACAAGGAAAGTATTTCTGCACTATATTTAACTTATGGTTATAATGGAAAAAAAATATCTTACCAGTTGGGCCTGCGTGGCGAATATACGTATGGAGCAGGCAAGCAGGACCAGGCTGCTACAGATCGGTTTACGAGGCACTATTTTCAACCATTTCCAACGATGCATTTAGATTATAAACTCTCTAAAAAACATAATCTGAGCCTGGGGCTTAATAAAAGGATAGACCGCCCCGGTTACGAGAGTTTAAATCCCTTGGTGCGCATTATTAGCAGCAGCAATTTGCAACAGGGAAATCCAGCTCTTAAACCGGTAATTACTTACAATGCCGATTTATGGTATGGTTACAACAATGCATTTTTCTTTGGACTAACCTACAGTTACAGTAAAGATGATTTTACCAGTATTGCTGTTCCGCTAAGTACCGGCATCGTAACTACTTTACCGGGCAATGCTGATTACTCAGATTATTATACCATACAGGCCATGTATGGCAAACAGGTTGTGCGCTGGTGGTATACCAGTACAAATGTTATCTTATCAAGACGATCATTTAACGGCGAATTTAACGGATCTTTACTTCAGAGTAACGGACTTGCCAGTCTTTCTGCAACTTCATACAATAGCTTTTCTCTAAGTAAGAATTTTACAGTTATGCTCCTGTTTAATTACCGTGGTAAAAGTGTTGATCGTACCATTACCAACAGTGCTTTTACCTATTTAACTGCCGGGGTTAGACAGCAGTTTTTAAAAAAACGGGCTTCTGCCCAGCTTAATTTCATGGATATTTTTAAATCCTATCGCAACAACTATATACAAAACAGTGGGGCTGTACGGCAAGAATGGCAAAACCAGTTTGAAACGCGGATGATTAAACTGAACCTGAATTATAATTTTGGTGGTACGGTAAGAAGTCCTAAAAAAAGCAACGGGATTGAAGATGAAAAGCAGCGGGGCACTTTAAATGAGAATTAGGAAATATGCAAATGTTGTTTTACACGGTTTGTTTGTAAGCCTCCTGTTTTTCGTCTGCCTGATCTTTGGTTTTTAGAAGCAGGTCTTTCCTGTATTCGCCTCCCCATTTTATAATTTCGTTGAGCAAATTGTTCAGCGTTTTGCCCTGTTCGTTTAA
>JASLGV010000168.1 GCA_030149995.1 Pedobacter sp. | reverse complement strand
ATTCATTATTTATAAATATTAACTTCAATTTTACCGTCCGCTGTAACCGTACCACGGTACATCCCTTCCGTATTAAACGGCATGGCTACATTCCCTTTTTTATCCAGTGCTATCAAACCGCCATCGCCGCCCATTTTGCCTACTTTATCCAGCACTATTTTCGATGCTTTTTCTACAGAATATCCCTTATACTCCATTAAATCTGAAATCGTTTTGGCTACTACATTACGGATGTAAAACTCGCCCCAGCCTGTACAGGAAATACCTGCTGTTTCGTTATTGCAATAAGTGCCGGCGCCAATAATTGGCGAATCGCCCACACGCCCGTATTTTTTATTGGTCATTCCACCTGTCGAAGTACCTGCTGCCAGATTCCCCGCCTTATCTAAAGCCACACAACCAACAGTTCCAAACTTATAATCCTTATTTTCGGTTCCTAAGCGCAATGTTTTTTTACTTCCGTGATCCAAAACGGCTTTGGTAGAATCTTCTTTGATGGCTTGCTGCAAACCATTCCAGCGTTCCTGGGTCCAAAAATATTTCGGGTCTACCGTTTCCAGCCCCGTTTCTTTTGCAAACTGATCGGCCCCTGCCCCTACCATCATTACATGGGTTGATTTTTCCATTACAGCCCTGGCTGCAGAGATTGGATTTTTAATGCTCGTTACCCCGGCAACGGCTCCCGCGTTCAATGTTTTACCATCCATAATGGCGGCATCCAGCTCGTTACGACCATCGTGTGTAAAAACAGCCCCCTTACCAGCATTAAAATGCGGATCATTTTCCAGTACGTGAATACTGGCTTCTACAGCGTCCAGGCTACTTTTTCCTGACTGAATTGCGGCATAACCAGCTTGAAGGGCTTTGGTTAAAGCGTCTATGTAAGCCGCTTCTTTTTCGGGTGTCATATTTTTTTTAAGAATGGTACCAGCACCACCGTGGATAACCAGCACATATTTTTTCTGCTGTGCAGAAACCTGAAGCGCCCACATCGATATAAGCAATAAGGCAACTAATTTTAATGATCTCATCTGTTATTGTTCTTTTTTATTTAATATCCCGTTGTCTATCCACCAGGCATACCATTTTCCGCCTGTGGCTTCATCTGCATTAAAGTTAGCAACATTAAAGTTTCCACCGCCATTAACCGAAGCCGGAATTTCATAAACGGAAATAGCTTTTTGGCCATTATCCCAGGTTACCCTTTTAAAAGCCTCCAGCTGTTCAGGCTGCCTGCCAGCATCAGAACTGATAAAATAAGCATAGCTATAAGGCCTGGAAGCCGAGTAATCTCCAAAAACCTGTGCTTTTCCATTTTTATCTATACAAACCGCTGTTCTTTCATCAACAGCGATACATCTGGCTGCAATTTTCCAGTCTTTATTAATTCTCCCCAGAAAAACCAACGACCGGCCTTCGCGTCCTCTTGTTAAATAGTGCTGATCGGTAATTACGTTTTGTAAAAATGGTGCTTTAAGAAAATCGTTGTTGTATAAGGTTATGTTTGCATCATACGGATTTGCAAGTGCCTGTGCAGAGGTAAGTCCGCCGGTTTCTCCGCTATAATAAAAACCACCTAAAATGGCACAACCGGCACTGGTACCACCAACAGGTGCTTTCTTTTCTGTTAACAGATAATTCAATGCCTTTTCTGTTTTAGTACCTTTCCAGTAATGCATATAATCAGATTGATCGCCCCCGGCAATAAAAACCATTTCTGCATTCCGGATAATATAGGCTACAGTATCATTATTGGCCAGCTCCCGGCTGTTAATAAGCAGTGTTTCTACTGAATTTACATTTCCCAACCCGTTTACGTAACCATTGTAGGCATCGGTACCAGAGGCGCGTAAAATAACCACATCACCGCCTCCACTGCGCTCAATCATCCATTTAAAGGCGGCATCTACATCTGTTCCGCCGCCCATTAAGACCATTCCTCCATTAACAGTCCGGGTTACATTGCTTGTATCACCTACAATACCAATTGATCCGGGTCTTTTTTTCGAAACAGGCACTACAATGGGTTCTATCTGTTTTACAGGTTCCGGATTTGATTTACCGCAAGCTGTTATAGAAACACAAATCACAAAAAGGAAGAAAATAAATGAATATCTCATATGTTTAATAAATTAACAATCGGGATGATTGCATTCCGATTTGTGTACATTAATAACCTGGATTTTGAACGGTATTTTTATTAATCGAAATTTCGGATGAAGGCAATGGCAGGGAATACTGCGCCTTATCAATAGGTAGATTTACCGCACCCGAAGCATTTGCAGCATCTGAAGCCAGGCGCTGTACCGGTAACTGTTTCCGTTTTAAATCATAAAACCGGTGTCCTTCAAAAGCCAGTTCTTTATAACGTTCGTCCATAATGGCATTAATCAATGTTTCTTTATCGGCAAATGTTGCATTGGTATAGTTGTTAATTCTGGCTGCCCGCAGGGTGTTCAAATCACCTGCTGCATCGCCTGCCGATTCTGCACGTGCTTCGGCTCTGATCAGATACATCTCGGCTGTACGAAACATTTTCAGGTCTGTTAATCCCGGAGCCGTTGCGGTACCACCAATATATTTATTAACCAGATACTGGGATTTAATTCCGGTACGCGTTGGATCAAACTTAATATAGGCCGCATAACGCAAATCATTAACCGGATCAAGTGCTGCTATTAATTTAAATGCGGGCGCATACAGTACAATACCGCCCGACTGGCGAAAATAAAAATCGCCCATTCTTGAGTCTGAAGTACCTACGCGCTTGGCTTTCCAGATTACTTCACTATCATTGGCATCGGTCCACAAGCCAGGAAACTGTGCCTTGGTAGCCAATGGATAAGCCGAAATGGCCTCTGTTGAATAGGTAATGGCATCCGCCCAGTTTTTTTCATACAAAGCAACCCGGGCCTGAATGGCTGAGATGGCGACCTTTGTAATCCGGGTTTTATCTTTAAACGTTTCGGGCATTAAAGTTTTGGCCTCTGTGAGATCGGCTTTCGTGTTGGCTACAACCGATTCAAAGCCATCTCTGGCCGGATATCCAACAACCGATTTTTTCATATATGGAATACCCAGGGCTCCGTTGTGATAACCTGAAGCATAAGCACGCAATAATTCTAAATGAAAGTATGCACGCAGGGCAAGCAATTCTGCGCGGTACCGGTTGCCGGTAGCCACCTCTGTGCCCGTAAGTATAAGACGATCCATTCCTTCCAGTGTACGGTTTACGCGGTCAATTGCCCGGTAATAATCAGCATAAAACGAAGTAACAGAACCACTGTTTGCTGTATATGTCCACCTAAAAGCATCGCTGTTTCCAACGGTATTCTCTGCTGGATAAGTAGCCTCGTCTGACACAATTGACGACAGGCTCATGGTTGTATAATCAACCAGTGCATAAGCACCGATTAAACCCATGTTTATATCATTGAGATTTCTAAATGCCTTATCAGGCGAAATGGTATCTGATGGCACCAGATCTAACTTTGCACATGATGAAGTAACAATCAACAAGGATAAGATAAGGGTGTATTTTGTATATATTTTATTAATCATTGCCTGGTAATTAAAAGTTAACGTTAAGACCTGCTGTATACGTTCTGGTGTTTGGATATTGAAAACGGCCATACACGGCATTGTTTTCAGGATCCAGTCCTCTCCATTTGGTCCAGGTAAATAAGTTCTGTCCCTGAACAAATACTTTTACACCTTTAATAATTTTTGTTTTTTCTAAAAGCTGTTTCGGTATTGTATAACCAATATTCAGGTTTCTCAATCTTAAAAATGATGCATCCTGTATATCTTTCGAAGTAAATACCCGTGGAATGTCAAGTCTTTGCAGAATGGCCTGATCGCCAGAATCTCCAGGTTGCTTCCATCTGTTGTACAGCATCCGTACCGATTGGTTACTGGTAGCATACCGTTGATTTTCATTATAAAAATCTTCGTTGTTCCAGCGCATGACGTTGGTTACAAAAGAGAATAAAGCAGAAGCGGTAAAGCCTTTATAACTTAAAGAAGTATTAAAACCACCGGTAAAAGAAGGGTATAAACTTCCAGAATTTGTAGCACTCTGTGTATTTACATTATACGTTTTGGTGATGGTACCATCTAAATTATAGTATTGTGGTTCTCCGGTAGCAGGATCTACACCGGCCCAGTCTGGTGCATAATAGGTTCCGTATGGCAAGCCAACTTTAAAGATTCTCGAATCCCCGTCTGGCAACTGATCGGCCAGAGGCGTTAAGAACAGGATTTTATTTTTATTGTACCCGGCATTAACACCAACCGACCAGGTAAAATCGCTGCTTTTAATTACATCTGCATTTACCTCAAATTCAATCCCCCTGTTTCGCATTTTACCTGAACTTAAAGATAGTACGCCCGTAGAGCCACCCGCCGTAGCAGAAATTGGCTGATCAAAAAACATATTTGAAGTAATGCGATTATAATAATCGACCGTTATACGCAACCGGCCTGATTTAAACAAGCTTATATCGAAACCTGTGTTAAACTCGTTCACGTATTCCCAATCATAATCAGCATTGCCCAGTTGTACAGGTCTTGTTCCGGCAACGCCTCCATACGAGGTATTGGCAGCATAGGTCGCTAAATAGTTAAACTCTCCCGACAGCTGGCTGGCCGTAATACCATAACTTCCACGGAACCTTAAATCAGAAACCCATTCATTTTCTTTCAGGAAATTCTCTTTTTTTACATTCCAGCTTAAGCCTCCCGAGTAAAAGCCATGCCATTTATTCTTAGGAGCAACCTTTGTAGAACCATCATAGCGATAACTACCCGATAAAGTATATTTATCATCATAGGTATAGCGTGCAACCCCCATAATGGATGCCAGTGCACTTTTGGTTTTCCCTCCGCTGATGCCTGGAAGGTAAGTGGCACTTCCATTGGTTACGCCTGCCGGCGTTTCGGGCAACCGGCCATCTATACCATAGGCGCTAAAACCAAAGGAGTTGAAGTTGTTGTATACATATTCGTAAAAGGCCGAAACTTCTACATCATGCAGGTTATATTTTTTAGCAAAGGTTAAACCCGAAGTGGAAACAATGTTGAAATTTCGTCTGCTGGCATCCGTTAGCCTTCCTTTACCTCCTAAGGTGTTGGCAACACTTCTGGATCCGTAATATGAATCAGGGTTGATAAATACCTGATCAGTAGAGTTCCGGTAATCAATACCTGCCCGGGTACTGATTTTCAGCTCCGGTAAAATCTGATAAGCAAAAGAGGTGCTGATAATGGATTTAAACTGGTCTGTTTTATCAGATGAATTTAATAAGCGTTCTAATGCCTGGCTACCTTCGCGCTGGTCGAGTATCAAATATTTAGACTGGTTGCCCGGATGAATCAGCGTGCCATCGGGTGCATATGGCTTTTCATATGGTAAGGCATAATATACAGCAGACATAGCTGTTCCGGCACTTGTAGAACCTTCGCCTTCTGTAAAACTGGATTGCGAAAAACCCAACGATAGGTT
>JASLGV010000126.1 GCA_030149995.1 Pedobacter sp. | reverse complement strand
GCTGCATCTTTTTAAAGGTATTTGTTTCCTCTACCTGATTGCGCAGGTAACGCATTATACGCAGTTTCCACTTCCCCCCTAAAATGTCGAGGCTATCCCGTATGGCCATTAGTTCCTGCTCGCACCTTTCATATGACTGATCTGATTGTTTCATATTCAAATATAATATAGTTACCCCAATGCTACCGGTTACCTTTTGTTAACCCATGGTAAATTAAACAGGCAGCCTGCTAATTTTACAGATAGTTAATCAACTGAAAACCAACCATGAACACACTCAATTACTACGTACTGGATGTATTTACCAGTCAGAGATATAAAGGCAACCAGCTGGCCGTGGTCTATACCCCGCAACCTTTGAGCCTACAGCAATATCACGATATTTCCAGGGAATTTGGCTATTCAGAAACTTCCTTTATTTATCAGGATGAACAAGAAAAGACACTCCGCGTACGGTCTTTTACACCTGCCAAATTTGAGGTGGCCGGAGCCGGTCATAATTTACTCGGCGCCGTTTGCCTGGTTCTGCTGCAAAACTGCAATCTTTTTAAGGATGCCGAGGGAGTGCCGCACGTAAAAATAAAAGACATACCTATTCCCTTAAAAATAAGCTGCAAACAAGGTTTACCTTATGTTGGGATGAAACAGCAACCCGCCCGGATATTGGGTACTGTACCCCCCGGGGTAATATCGGCTGCAACCGGATTAGATGCGAACGATTTACAGTTAAACAACTGGAACATAAACCGCGTACAAACAGAAGTGTCCCACCTGATGGTACCCGTTAAGGATGTAGAAACGCTTAAAAAAGCTGTGTTAAATAAAGTACTGCTAAAAAAAGCTTCCGAAAAATTCGGGTTTGAAGGCTGCTACCTGTTTACTACGAATCTACCCGATGATGAAATACTTGCAGAATCGAGGTTTTTCAATCCAAGTATTGGCATTGACGAAGATCCCGCTACGGGAACAGCAGCTGGCCCGCTGGCTGGCTACCTGGAAATACTGGGATATATTGAAAAAAACCGCGATTACCGTATTTTACAGGGAACTTATGTAAACCAGCTCTCCATTATAGAGGTTAATGTTACAGAAACGGGCATCTGGGTAAGCGGATCATCGGTGGTGGTAATGGAAGGAAAACTATTTTTATAACCCGGATAGAGGCCCAAGCAAGCCCGAAGACCACAACGGTATTAAGCGATTTTTTGGGCGCCTGAGCGCACATATGCCTGATGGTCTTTTTTTACCTGCCCCGCATATCTTTTGGCATACAACAGCAAGGGCTTTTGCCAGCTGGTATCGGCCGCAAAGGCCGTTAACTGATCGTTTATGGCCGATCCATCCATACCGCTGCTCCGCAATTGAGCAGAAGCGGTTAAAATGGCCATATCGGTCAGTACGGTTTTTAAATCCTTTACATCCTCTTTGAGAAGTTCAAAATTAATTTTATCAGCATAAGGCTGCAGCTCCTGAAAAACATAGTCATCTCCCTTAAAAGTGGTTGTACTCAACAGGTAGGGCGAGATGTTCTGCATCCGGTACTTGGTTTTAATTACCCGTTCCGCATCAGAAGGCCAGGCAGGTTGTGGTATTTTGTTATAAGGCGCCAGCGAAGATACCGTGGCTTGTTTGAGCTCGGTTAATAAAAAGGAATCCTTGTCCTTTCGATGTTGTAAAAGAAACATATACCGTTTTAGGCCAATGCTCCCCGTGCCCGCAACCCGGAAAGCCGCATCTTTAACGGTGTAATTACTGATCCACGATTTCTCTTCGGCCAACCGCCTGTTTACATGTTCTGCTAATGCTTTTTTTAAGCCCGGTTTCAACTTAAAATGCAGTACATGGTCAATCTTAATCCCCGGTTTCTTTCCAGCTGAGCCACTTATTTTTTTAACCAGTTCTTTCTCCGTTCTTTTTTTAATGTTGTTCAAAAATGTCCGCACAATACCCTTTGCTGTCCGTGGATCAACACTCAGCGCCTTTCCTGTTTTTAAGTAACCGGTATAGGTTGTTAAGAATAGTTTTGCCATTTCACCGGCCAGGCTGGCTTTAAATTTAAGCACCCCAAAAGCCACGTAAATGCTGGTTAAAATCCGGGCCAGTTCCCAGTTTACAGGTGCCAGCATAGACTCGTCAAAATCGTTCAGATCAAAATAAACCAAACGGTTGTTGCCTTTAAAGCTTCCAAAATTTTCGAGGTGCAAATCGCCGCAAATCCAAACAGGTGGCGAGGAAGGGAAATCTTTAACCCGATGCAAATCCTCGTAAAACAGATGGCACGTACCCCTAAAAAAGCGAAAAACGTTTTGCTTCATCGCTTGGTACTTCAACTGCACCATATCTGGAAGCAACGGAGCATTAAATTTTTCAATTCGTTCAGCAACAGTAGCCATATTCCTTGTATTTAAATTACCAGTCGAACGAGCCTATGCGCTTTTGATCGAGCAACCAGTTGTTAAACTTTTCCAGCCGTTCTCCCCTTCCCCTTACTTCAAGATTGATAATCTGGTCTTCACTACGCGAAACTTTAAGGTTGTTAAAGCGCAGGCCCATTAAGGTAATGTGCCTGCAAAGTTCATCTACATCCATCTTATCCTCGATTTTAATTCGGTATTCCCGGTGCTGAAAACGATCATCAATCCAGAATTGCAAAAAATCCATGGCAAACAAAATAAATAAAGACAATACTACAGAAAGACCCGCCAGCGTAAATTGACCCAATCCCACCAGCATGCCAATTGCAGCAGAAATCCAGATGGAAGCAGCCGTTGTAATACCTGAAACATTAATACTGTTCCGGAAGATAACCCCGGCACCCAGAAAACCAACGCCCGTTATAATATTGGCCGCAATCCGGTCGCGGTTATCCTCTACCCCCAACAAGTAAGAGCAGATGGTAAAGATGGTAGAGCCAAAACAGATCAGGGCCAAGGTGCGGAAACCCGCCGATTTACCCCTGATTTCGCGCTCCAAACCCAGAATACTCCCACAAACAATGGATAGAAGTATTTTTAGTATTTCGTCTCCATAAACATGGTTAGATAGAATTGCCTGCATACAAGCAATTTACCATTTATTTCAGAAAAGATAAAAGAGCCAAACTAAAAAGCAGGTGATAAATTTAATGTGCGGCCAAATACTGCTGCTGTATTACAGGTTACCATCTTACAAATCCTTATCCAAGGGCCGTTTTGCCCCGTTTTAAGAAGCTTATTTAAGCAATCCTTGCCAGCAACGCCTTGTAATAATTTTCCAGTAACGCAGGGTTGCTATTTAAAAATAAGTACGGCTCAATAAGCTCCAGTTCCATCAGTTCAAAAGTTCCGTTACGCAGAACCCCGTCAACACGTGCATAGAGCGTTTCACCGGGAATGGTATTTAAATAAGCACGGGCCTGATTAATAAATGCCGCATCGGGTGTTGGGTAAGTAACCCTGCCGCCATAATGGTGCTGCACCCTAAAATCATCTGGTTTAGGTGTTTTCAATACACAATGGCTGTACACTCCGTTAAAGAATAAAAAGGACCATTCTCCATTTTTTATTTCCGTTATAAAGGGCTGTACCAGGTAATCCTCTTCCTGTAACAATATATTTATAGCCGCTGCCTTTTCGTTAAAATTTTCCCGGTCTACAATCAGGGTGTTTTTGGCACCCGCACTGATGCAAGGTTTTACAACCAGCTTATCACTGTCCAGCAGCTGAAAGAAATCTGCACCAAACGAAGATCCCTTCACTGCATATTCCGACCGGATAATGGGCAATCCCTTTTCAGCAATCTTACTTAGGTAATGTTTATTGCTGTTCCATTGAACAACATCTACCGGGTTCAGCACCCTGATTTTCAATGCAGCCAGCCTGTTTAACCAATTATTAAATGCCCCGATGTTTTCGTGGTAATCCCAGGGAGATTTAATTACCACTACCTCAAAGCTTTTCCAGTCAACCTGTTCATCGTTCCATATAACCGCCCTGACATCCAGCCCCTTCTCTCTAAGAAACCCCAGTAAGTCGGCGTCTTCATCGTGGCCAATGCCTGCTAAATATTTTTCCTGTACCTGGTAACCTACAAATGCAATTTTCATGTTTATACTTTTTATTTTTAGAATGATGGCAGTTTAAGCCCCCTTGCTGTTTATAAATTCGCCCTTTTCTACAGCTACCTGATTGCCCCAGTCGGTAATGGCCTCCAGCAAAGGAATGCAGGATTTACCAAAATCCGTTAGACTGTAAACAACCTTAATCGGTGGTTTTTCACCATAAACCTGTCTCAAAATAAGCCCATCCTCTTCCAGTTGCTTTAACTGTAAGCTCAGCGTTCTTTCCGTAACACCGGGCATTTCTTTTCTGAGTACATTATACCGTTTATCCGCATCCTTTAAGTGGTACAAAATAACGGCCTTCCACTTTCCGCCAATCAGATCCATGGCAACACTCACCGTACAAGGATATAATTTATCGTTAACTTTTATAAAGTCACTTTTACATTCTATGTCCATATCGTTTAATCAAGCTATCCATCAGGATAGTTATTGCAAACTTATACAACTATAAATAAGTTTGCAACTATAATTTTTATAGTTAAAAAAATTCACATAAATAAACGAAATCATGACAAGCAATTTAAATAAACAAGAAGGCATTAACCAGCAGGATAAACCACTTATTACCATTGCCGGCGTATTGGGTAAACAAGGCCTCAGTGCTGCACAAACACTGCTGGCCAGCAAGCATTTCCGTGTGCGCGGCATTACCCGCCGCATCAACTCGCCGGAAGCACAAGATTTAATTAAGCAAGGTGCCGAGCTGGTCAGTATACCGCTGGATCCCGGATATAAAAAGGAGTTTACAGAAGCTTTTAAAGGCTCTCACGGGGTTTTTATTATGACCCCAAGTGTTGATCCTTTGCACAGCCACGAAGTGGAATTGGGTAAACAACTCGCAGATGCAGCTGTTGAAGCCGGCGTACAGCAAATTATTTTCAGCAGCCTGGAAAATGTAGATAAGATTACCGCTGGAAAAAAGTTTGCCCCCCACTTTACCGATAAAGCAGAAATTGAAACATACATCCGCACCCTGCCTGTTACAAGTTCTTTTATCTACATGGCTTTCTTTTATACCAACCTGATGGAATTTTATACCCCATATATGGAAAAGGATACCCTTGTATTTCCAATTTATTTACCCAAAGATTTTGCAGCCCCTTTTGTAGATCCCCTTACGGCCACCGGACCAGCTGTTTTAGAAATCTTTTCCAACCCTGAATTATACGCCGGTGAGTCATTGCCCGTAATCGGCGATGTTATTTCAGCACAGGAAATGGTCGATACATTTGTACGCGTTACCGGTAAAAAAGCCGTATACCGTTCTGCTTTTACAAAAGAAGAACTGCTGCATCACTTCCCCGGCTTTGCTGCCAACGAACTTTTAATCGGCGAGCTTTTGGGCATGGCTGAATATGCCGTAGAATATGGGTATTTTGGTAAAGACCGCGATTTACAATGGAGCCGTAAAATAAATCCGCAAAGCCTTAGTTGGGAACAGTTTCTACGC
>JASLGV010000127.1 GCA_030149995.1 Pedobacter sp. | reverse complement strand
TGTACAGGTGGTTCCCATCTCAGCCAGAAATAATATTGGCATCGATAAACTGAAGCTGGCCATTGCCAACAGCAATAAAATAGCCACGCAGATTTGCGATATGGATCTGAATAACCTGGCTCCCGAAGCAATCCGGGCAATTAAGCAGAAGTTAAATACAGATAACGATTATTATGCTTTGCAGGTTTTGCATCAGCATGAGCATTTAGCCTTTTTTACAGAGGCAGAGCAAAATGAAATAGAAGAAATTGAGCAATCGAATAAGTTTGAAACATCAAAAATTCAGGCTGCAGAAACGGTTGCCCGTTATAAGCATCTGAGCAGTATCCTGTCAGATGTTGTGGTAGATAAAGGAACAGCAGCTAAGTTTTCATTCAGCGATAAGCTGGATGCTGTACTTACACATAAAGTATGGGGATTTGCCATCTTTTTACTTATTCTGTTCATTATTTTCAATGCAATTTTTGCCTGGTCTTCGTATCCGATGGAATGGATAGAAAACGGCTTTGGCTGGCTCACCGAAACCGGACATGAATATTTACCTGCCGGAATGTTGACAGATTTATTACTGGATGGTGTGGTTGCTGGTCTGGGCGGTATTTTTGTTTTCATTCCACAAATCGCAATTCTCTTTGCATTTATTTCCATACTGGAAGATACGGGTTATATGGCCCGCGTAACCTTTATGATGGATAAAATAATGAGTAAAGTTGGGTTAAATGGTAAATCTGTGGTGCCGATGATTGGCGGTCTGGCTTGTGCCGTTCCATCTATTATGGCGGCCAGAAACATTGAAAACTGGAAAGACCGGATGATTACCATTATGGTAACACCATTGGTAAGCTGTTCTGCACGGTTGCCCGTTTACATCCTGATTATCTCGTTAATCATACCTGAAAAAAATATACTGGGCATTTTTAACTTACAGGGGCTTGCCCTGATGGTGATGTACCTGGTTGGTATCATGGCTGCGGTATTGGTGGCCTGGGTAATGAAATTCATCATCAAAGCAAAAGAGAAGTCGTATTTCATTATGGAATTGCCGGTTTACCGGATGCCGAGATGGAAAAACGTATTATTTACCATGTATGAAAAATCGAAAACATTCGTATTTGAAGCTGGTAAGGTGATTATTGCCATTTCGATTATATTATGGGTAATGGCTTCTTTTGGTCCGGGCAATCGTTTTGAAAAAATTGATCAGAAATATGAAACGGCATTGGCTCATCCGGATGCAGACACCACGCATATTGAAACCCTGATTGCAACAGAAAAGCTCGAAAATTCTTATGTAGGCCTTTTGGGCCACTGGATAGAGCCGGTTATCCGGCCGTTGGGTTACGATTGGAAAATTGGTATCGGTCTGATTACTTCGTTTGCCGCAAGAGAAGCTTTTGTCGGTACCATGGCTACGATTTATAGTGTAGATGGGGGGGATGAAGACAGTGCAACGATCCGCGAGCGGATGTCGGCCTCGGTTAACAGTAAAACCGGTTTGCCTGTTTATGGTTTTGCAACCGGTATTTCACTTATGCTGTTTTATGCCTTTGCCATGCAGTGTATGAGTACCATTGCAATTGTATACCGTGAAACAAAAGGCTGGAAATGGCCGGTTATTCAGCTGGTGTATATGACATCTATGGCATATGTTGCAGCCTTAATTGCCTACCAGCTGCTAAAATAATATAGAAAAGAAGAAAATGTAAAAAGGGATGTATATGATTATATATCCCTTTTTTATTATTTTTAAGCGCTTCTAACCGAGTTCTATCTGGCGTTTGATGCTTTCTTCCAGTGAGATTAAAGTTTCAGTACGCTGGATGCCATTTACGGCTTGAATCTCTTCGTTTAAAACGTGTCTTAAATGGTTGGTATCTCTGCAGATAATTTTGGCAAACATGCTGTAGGCACCAGTGGTGTAATGTAACTCTACCACCTCTTTAATTTTGCTCAGTTGTGCAACGGCATCCTTGTACTGGATACCTTTTTCGAGGTAGATACCTAAAAATGCACAAATGTCGTAACCGGCCTTTTGAGGATCTATAATTAAATGAGAGCCTTTAATAATGCCCATTTCCTGGAGTTTTTTCATTCTGACGTGAATTGTTCCGCCAGAAACAATTAAATCTTTAGCAATTTCCGTGTAAGGTTTTGTTGCATCCTGCATCAATTGCTTCAAAATATCGATGTCCAGGTTGTCAATTTCTAAATTAGAATTGTCTTTTTTAAGCATATTTTTTAATTATGTTAAGCAAATATAATATAATTTATTGAATTTGTAAAAATAAAATTAATTGTTTGTGATATTTGCATTGTATTGAGCCTTCTATTACATTTGTATTAAGCAATTAGAAAAAACAACGTTCTTTAAATAAATGCTAAACATACTGTAGGGTGGTGAAACAGGCAGACACACCTCCTTGTCTCGGTGGCGGAGAATTTGGGAAATACTTTTAACGGTACCAACCACTCCTTGAAGGTTCGATTCCTTCCCCTACAGCACTTGTATGATGCTTGATTTTTAGTATACAGGATTATCCTGTTGGGTGGTGAAATTGGCAGACACGCCTCCTTGTCTCGGTGGTGGGGAATAATGGGACAAACACAGTTTATTGGGTTGACCACAAATTAATTTTTTGAACTGCAGCTAACTACCCCTTGAAGGTTCGACTCCTTCCCCAACAGCATTTTTTATGAATAATAAGTTAGTTAATCGAGCAATCCGGATGGATTGCTCTTTTTACTACAATCAGAACCCGTATTAACAGAAAAGGGCAGGTCTTTTTTAAGAACCTGCCCTTTTTTCTTTTTCATAAACCTTAAACGGTCATGATATCTTTTTCTTTAGCCTCCGCATGTTTATCAACTTTGATGATATAGGCATCTGTAAGCTTTTGTACTTCAGCTTCGCCTGTTTTGATCTCATCGTCAGATACGCTTTCGCCTTTTAATTTTTTGA
>JASLGV010000098.1 GCA_030149995.1 Pedobacter sp. | reverse complement strand
GTTTCATTTAACACGGTAGCTCCTTTTACATTCGATTATCCCGTATATGCAACGGTAGAACCCGATACAAAACGCGATGCTCTTAAATACTGGTACAATTTACATTTCACCCAGTTTAATGGCTTTTTGCACCTTACTTATTATGATTTTAACGGGCGAAAAGCCTATGATGAGATGGTAGAGGATGCCCGCAGGCTTGCCTTTAAACACACGGTAAAAGCAAGTGCCATTGATCAGAAAATTATTCACTACCCGGAGCGCAAAGTGTATGGCGTTTATTATGCCATTGAAGGGAATACCGCTTCTTCTGTCCAGTTCTTTTTAACAGATAGCGCCAAACACTATTTCAGGGCGGCGCTTTATTTTAATGAACGTCCACAGTTTGATTCCATTCAGCCTGTTGTAAAATTTATTAAAAAAGATATCGACCGGATGATTGAAACGTTTAAGTGGAAAAATTAGTCCTTGCGTTTTCAGACATCTGTGCAACCTTATAATACAAGACCATGATTACAATCAAAACATTTACATTTAATGCCTACAGTGAAAACACATATGTTTTATATGATGAAACGAAGGAATGTGTAATTGTAGACCCTGGCATGTACGAAGCTGCTGAGCAAAACAAGCTGGTTTCTTTTATTAAAGAAAACGGCTTAAAACCTGTTTTACTGCTCAATACGCACTGCCACCTGGATCATGTTTTCGGAAATAAATTTGTATTTGATACCTGGGCCTTAAAGCCTCAATTTCATCGTGGAGAGTTATCTGTTTTACAGGCCGTTCCCGGATATGCACCTCAAATGGGTTTCTCGAGATATGAACTTTCGCCTGAACCCGAAACGTTCCTGCCTGAAAGTGGAACAATAACCTTTGGAAACAGTACGCTTGAACTTATTTTTGCGCCGGGTCATTCGCCTGCCCATTTGTGCTTCTATAGCCGGCAGGATGATTTTCTGATGGGTGGTGATGTTCTTTTTTATGGCAGTATTGGCAGAACAGATTTACCCGGTGGAAATCATCAGCAGCTGATCCGGAACATTCAGGAAAAGTTATTCGTACTTCCAGACAGCTGTAAGGTATATCCCGGACACGGACCCGCAACCTCTATCGGATTTGAGAAACAGCACAATCCGTTTTTAAATTAAAACATAAACACTCAGGACAACTGCATTTCAAAAATCTAAAAGCCTGAACCTTTTGCCTATCTTTGCCTCTGTGAATACCCCGTTTTATATTGCCAAAAGATATTTGTTTGCAAAGAAATCAACCAATGCAATCAATCTGATCTCCGGTATCTCTATGTTAGGGGTTATGGTGGGGAGTGCCGCGTTAATTATTATTCTTTCTGTATTTAACGGGCTTGAAACGGCGATATTGGGTATGTTTAATACCCTTACCCCACAAATTGCCATTAGCCCGGCAAAAGGTAAAACATTTAATCCTGATGTTTCTTTTTTAAAAGAACTGCGCAACAATAAACAGGTCTATTCCTTTACAGAGGTTTTGCAGGAAAATGCACTTTTAAAGTACAACAACAAACAGGCTGTAGGTCTGGTTAAAGGCGTAAGTGCTGATTTTATGAAGAACCCAAAATTAGACAGTACCATTCGGGAAGGTCATTTTGTGCTTCAAAGCAACCAGGCTAACCGGGCTGTAATGGGTTCGGCACTGCAAAGTTATCTGGCGGTAAATACAACTGATCCGTTTACAGAACTCGAAATTTATTCCCCGAAAAAGGGAATTTCTGCCGGTAATCTTAATCCGGCAGATGATTTTACCATGAAACACATTCCTGTAAGCGGGGTTTTTGAAGTACAGGAATCTTTTGATAACGGGATTATTGTTCCGCTCTCTTTTGCCCGGTCGCTTCTTGATGAACCGCAGAATGTTTCGGCGATTGAACTTAATCTGGTTCCGGGTGTTCAGGTGGATAGATTTAAAAAAGAACTCCAGGCAAAGGCAGGTTCTGCCTTTGAAGTAAGAGACCGAACAGAGCAGAACCGGTCCTTGTACCATATCTTAACCACCGAGAAGTGGGCCATTTATATCATTCTGACCTTTATTCTGATTATTGCCATCTTTAACATTATCGGATCGCTTACTATGCTGGTGATTGATAAAATAAAGGATATTGCCATTCTGAGCAGCCTGGGGGCCGGAAAAAAACTAATTAAACGGATATTTCTTTTCGAAGGCATGATGATTACCCTGTCGGGTTGTATACTGGGACTGATTATCGGACTGATTTTTTGTCTGTTTCAGCAGGCATTCGGCATGATCAAAATGGCCGATGCGGATATAAGTGCCATTACAGCCTATCCCATTAGCCTAAAATGGAAGGATTTTATTTTAGTATTCGTTACTGTAGGCATTTTTTCATTTTTGGCATCTGCTTTGTCATCAAGTTTAAGTGTTAAGAAGATCAATCAAATTAATCAAACAATATAAACATGAAGTTAATTAAACAAGCAATCGTATTCGTTATACTGATAGGTGTGGCTGTTACCGCTTGTAATAGAGGGAAGGAAACAGCAGGAGGGGCTAATAAAATTAAAACCGTAAAAGGACTGTACAGTTTTGGTCCTGAAATGAAGTCACTTACTTTGTGCGAAGACGGACGGGAGTACTGGGTGACGGATAGTGTTAAAAACCTTGAACTTTCTTATAGCAACCTGAATTTTGAAAAACCATACGAACCGGTGTATGTAGAATTACAGGGTTTCTTTGCCAAATCTGATACTTCTATTGTTTCTGCAGATTTTGACTCTACATTGGTTGTTACCAAAGTACTTAAAATAAGTAAAGAAATTCCAGACGGTCCTTGCTCACAGTAAGGCTGTCTTCATGTATAAGCTGTTCCCTGAAAGTTTAACTTTAAACTGCGGAACAGCTTAGAAACATTCTGCTTCCCAGAATCTTGTCCAGGTTCCTGCAGGTGCCAGATTTATAATACCTTCTTTATGTTCCAACTGCTGATCGTGGTCTACGCCATCGGCAATGCCGCACCAGGGTTCTAAACAAACGAAAGGTGCATCGGGCGCAGCCCAGATGCCAAAAAAAGGAAAATCTTCAAAATGAAAGTGTAGCCCAAAATCGTTTTTAACGTTTAGCAGGCTGATGCAATTGCTTTGAAGGGTTTTAAAAACAAGTGCATCATTTTTAAAGAGCTCATGTTGCAGGTAAAGTTTATGTGCACTTAATTCGATGTTTTCGGTTCTGTTGTCTACCAGACCTTTATCGAGTTTCCAGCAATTTAACTGCTCATCATTGTTAAAAGCCAGGTAATAATCTTCATAAACGGTATCTGCCGTATTCGGAATGGCAAAAGCCGGG
>JASLGV010000032.1 GCA_030149995.1 Pedobacter sp. | reverse complement strand
ATAAAGACCTGCGCTTTTACATTGCCGGTAAGAATATGCAGCAGCATTTCTTTGAGTATGATTCTGAAAACCTGATTGTAGAGGGAGAAGTTTTTGATGCGATAGAATTTATGAATTCCAAAGCCATTATGATTGTTCCCCTCATTTCGGGCACCGGTATGCGCGTAAAGATTATTGAAGGAATGGCACTTAAAAAGTGCATCATTGCAACCCCCATGGCTGCCGAAGGCATTAACTGCAAACACGGGCACGATATTTTAATTGCAAACTCTGCCGATGAGTTTTACCGCTCCATCCTGCAATGCATCATCAATCCTAAAAGATGGGTAGAAATAGGCGAAAATGCGCGCAAAACCGTAGAAAAAGAGCATGGTATTACCCTGGTATCAAAAAAAATGCTCAAAATATACGAGCGTCTTATAAGTGCTTAAATTTATTTACTTTTGCCGTCGATTAACCAATTTATTCAGAACACCCATATTCATTATTCATGAAAAATACTGCTTTATCAGAAAAACACATCGCTTTAGGCGCTAAAATGGTTCCTTTTGCGGGTTACAATATGCCCGTACAATACGAAGGTATCAATGCAGAACATCAAACCGTAAGAAACGGTGTTGGTGTTTTTGATGTAAGCCATATGGGCGAATTCATCTTAAAAGGCGATGATGCCTTAGACCTGATTCAACGCGTAACCAGCAACGATGCCTCTAAACTTTATGATGGAAAAGTGCAGTATTCTTGCCTGCCAAACAAAGAGGGCGGCATTGTAGACGATTTATTGGTTTACCGCCTGGACGAAAAAACCTATATGCTTGTTGTAAATGCATCCAACATTGAGAAAGACTGGAACTGGATTCAGCAGTTTAATACCAATCAGGTTGAAATGCATAACATTTCAGATAAAACTTCTTTGCTGGCAATCCAGGGTCCAAAAGCGGCCGATGCCCTGCAAACCTTAACAGAGGTAGACCTGGCCTCTATGGAATATTACAGCTTTAAGAAAGGTACTTTTGCCGGCGTAGAAAACGTGCTGATTTCTGCAACCGGTTATACAGGTGCAGGCGGTTTTGAAATATATTTTGAAAACGCTTACGCAGATCAGATCTGGAATGCCATTTTTGAAGCGGGACAGGCGTATAACATCAAACCTATTGGTTTGGGTGCACGCGATACCCTTCGTTTGGAAATGGGCTTCTGTTTATACGGTAACGATATAGACGATACCACTTCTCCTATTGAAGCAGGTTTAGGCTGGATTACCAAATTCTCCAAACCATTTACCAATTCTGAGGCGCTGCAAGCACAAAAAGAAGCGGGTATTCAAAAGAAACTGGTTGGTTTTGAAATGATCGACCGCGGTATTCCACGTCATGGTTATGAAATTAACGATGCCGAAGGCGCAGTCATTGGCCGGGTTACTTCTGGAACCCAGGCACCATCTTTACAAAAAGCCATTGGTATGGGCTACGTTGCCAAAGATTTTGCAAAGGAAGGCAGCGAAATTTTTATCAATATCCGCAATACACCTATTAAGGCAAAAATCGTTAAGTTCCCTTTTTATAAATAAGATTCAGGTTTCGGGCGGGCGCAGTTATTTTTAAGGCTGTTTTCCGCCCGAAACTTTATTTCCCCATATTTCACATGTCGAAAAAAATAGAGGTTTGTTTAACACCTGCGCTCATAGATCTGTATAATATTGAAAACAGTATTGTTGTCGTAATTGATATTTTAAGAGCTACTTCTTCCATTACTTACGGGATCGAAAACGGTGCCGAAGCGATTATTCCGGTTGCCAGCCTGGAAGCATGCCAGGCATATAGCGGTAAAGGTTACTTACTGGCGGCCGAAAGAAATGGTTCGGTGGTTGAAGGTTATGATTTTGGGAATTCTCCTTTTTCTTATACACGCGAAAAGGTAGCGGGAAAAACAATTGTCTTAACCACCACAAACGGTACCAAGGCATTACACCTGGCACATAAACGTGCCGAACAGGTATTGATCGGGTCTTTTTTAAACCTCGATGCCATCTGTAAATACCTGGCCGAGCAACATAAGGATGTATTGCTGCTCTGTGCCGGCTGGAAAGATCAGTTTAACCTGGAAGATACGTTATTTGCTGGCGCAGTGGTGCATAACCTACGTAAAAACTTTGAGCATTTTGATGATGCAAGTGTGGCAGCAGAAGATCTGTACCTGCTGGCTAAAGATGATTTGAGAGCATACCTGCGCAAATCATCGCACAGCAATCGCCTCGAACAGTTAAACATAGAAGACGATGTGGTATTTTGTCTGCAACTGAATACCTGCGGGGCCATTCCGGTGCTTTCAGAAACAAAATTAATTCGTTTGCGTTAACCGCACTTACCGGTTTATAGCCATCAGCATGGCACTTAGGGCGTTTAAAACCAGGATGATTCCGATCATCATTAAGGTGTTGTGCCAAAGGTGCTCTTTGTAACGCTCTAAACTTTGCCAGAAAGGTTCGAGTATAAGCCTTGCATACCTGTCAGACTGTTCGCTTACCTGGTAAAATACAGGCTTTTTTCGCAGCTGGTTCATGAAATCAATTTTTGTTTCACCGGCAAAATTTTCAATTAAATGCTGTCTGGTTTGTACATCTGCACGCTTTTGGACCTGCTGTGTATATGGTTTCTTAAGCCAGATATCAAGCCTTCCAGGTTCATAAACAGAACTTATTTTAACAATTGCAGCATGATATACCGGAAAAGTAGAGCCTTTCCCGGATGTGCTGCCAATTTCATAGAAAGTACTTACGTTTTTAACCTGGTAATGTACATCCTGAATATAAAAGAACTTATGAGGTGCATATTTTGGTATTTCAAAAGCATGGGCAATCCGGATGGGCTTATCCTGAATACTGCTCAGGTTGTGTAACAAAGGGAAGGTAATTGGAATGCTTAAAAGAGCAAACAAGCTCGATAGCCAGTAAAAGGATGCATATCTGAAATAATTGCGTTGCAAGGCTTTTTTAATAAATTGCTGCCAGATAAAATATACCGGTAAGATCAGGAGAAATATCAGGCTCAGTTCTTTAAATGGCCAGAAATGAACGCGAAGGTTGATTTCGTACAAGGCAAGCAATAAAAAAGCCGAACAGATAAAGAGGATAAATACTTGTTTAAGTGTAAACCACCA
>JASLGV010000020.1 GCA_030149995.1 Pedobacter sp. | reverse complement strand
GAAACAAGGTAACCAGGCTTCCGTGTACCGAGTATTCCCAGTAAAGGGCGTACAAACCTACAACCAGAAAAAGGGCAAACAACGTAGCGTGTATCTTGTTCCAGTTAATACCTGCTGTTTTGCCTTGTGCTTCGCGGCTTAATTCATATACCTTAAGGGCTTTACCAACTATGGCAATGAATAAACATACGGCCAGGAAAACCAGTGTATAGAAAATAACTGATTTATAAACCTCGCCCATATCAACAGCTTTTGGCGCCGCCGCCGCTGCATCCTGAGCAAATGCGCTGGTACTTGCAAAAACAGTTGTTAATCCTGCTAAAGCCGCGGTCGTTTTATTCGTGATAAACTTTCTTAAACTCATTTCGTTAAAAGTAGTACAGTGTACTTCTATTATAATAATAATTAAATATTTGCGCTATATAACCACCTGCTAAAGCTGATGATGCAAACTTTCCTGTAAAAAAGGATGATTTTTTGCAATTAAAGGCTTTTTGCTTAAGGCTGATAAGACTGTAAAGGTAAACAATCCTACAAAACCTGCAGCAGTACCAATCTCAATAATACCAAAACCATTGTGTCCTTCTTCTACCGCACCCGGCATAATCATTTGATAGTAATCTACCCAGTGACCCAGTAATACAATAATGGCTACAAAAAGAAGTTTTGTTTCGCTTCTCTTATTATCGCGGTCCATTAACAATAATACCGGTGTTAAAAAGTTCATCGCCAAATTTAAGAAGAACCAGAATTTATAGTATTCAAAACGTTTGAAAAAATATACTGTTTCTTCTGGCATGTTTGCATAGTAGATTAATAAGAACTGTGCAAACCATACATAGGTCCAGAAAATAGAGAAACCGAAAATCAGCTGTCCTAAGTTATGCAGGTGACTGTTGTTAACCCATTGCATATAACCTGCTTTTCTAAGCAGAATAATAATTACTGCAATGGTTGCCAAACTGCTTACCCACATGGCAGCAAAGTTATACCAGCCAAACATGGTTGAGAACCAGTGTGCCTCTAACGACATGATCGAATCGAAAGCAAAAACCGGTGTGGTGAAACCATAGATAACTAAAAATATACAAGCATTTTTAAAACTTCTTCTGTAAGAGTTTAAACCACCTTCCAAATCTTCGTTAGCAGAAAGCTTTACAAAAAGAATAGAGAATATGCTGTATACACCTAAGAATATAACCTGACGGCCTAAAAAGAAAGGTACATTTAAAAATACCGATTTACCTGCGATAATGGCATCATAATTCGGGCTGTTTTTATCTGTTAATCCATCGGCATTCCAGTGGTGATACAAGTTGTGGCTAAATAAACCAGCTACCATAATAACAACAAGAATTACAGCAGCAATCGGTAATGTTTTAGCCATTGCCTGTGGTACACGTAAAATAGATGCAGACCATCCTGCCTGCGCTACATATTGAACAGCCAGGAAGAAAGTTGCAGACATACATACGCATGCAAAATAATATCCCATAAGCAACAAGTTAGCAAAAGTGCGCTCCTGATGGCCACTTAAAAAACCGTAAACGATCGCAATGACACCCAATAAGATACCAACGATGCTTAAGGTTTTTGCTTTACCTGTAAACTCAAACTGTTCACTAAAATTTAAATTGTGAGTTCCCATTTATATTCTGCTTTACTTATTGTCCTTTTTGTAATTGTTGAACATACATCACCACTTTCCAACGATCTGTTGGCGAAATTTGTGAAGCATGCGAGCCCATGTTATTTACACCATATGTAATGGTATGATAAATTTTACCGGCGGTAAGATCTGCCATGTTTCCACCTCTTGATGAACTTCCTTCATGGTAAGAAGGAACACCACTAAATTTATCAATTTTAACCAGGTGACCTTGTCCGTCTCCTTTTTCGCCATGACATGGTGAACAGAACACAGTGTATAAATGCTTACCCTGTGCCAGGTTAACCGTATCGACAGGTAAAGGATTTACCATACTTACACCTGCAGCTTCGTAACCTTCTTTGGTATTCGGAAACTGATCGTATTCCTTAAAACCAACAGGCTTTGTATTTGCCGGCGGTAATTGTGCTGTTTTACCGTCTTTAAAATTTTTATTTGGCTGATCCGGATTATAAGCAATCGGATCATACATGTTCATGGCATATTCCAGCCCGGTACTGCGTTTATCTCTACACGCCGTGAAGGTAGCTGCAAAGGCGATAGCTAAAAACGCGGCATAAACAAATTTATTCTTATTCATAGCTAATGTACTTCCTTTCATTATACTTTACTTCTAAAGCACCGGCATCTTTTAATAAACCATCAATTACTGTATGTGCTTCATTCTCTTTTGCATCTACTGCAATAATAAAACGATCGTCTGTAGCACGTAAATCCATTACTCTTGGTGCTCTTCCCGGAAATAAGTGGGTAGAAGCATAATAGCTTAAAACCATACCGAAAGCGCAGAATAAAACGGTAAGCTCAAACATAATCGGAATGAAATCCGGCAATGCAAATGATGGCTTACCACCAATGTTTACTCTCCAGTCGATCACTGCACAAAAATAAATCAAAGCAAATGCACAGCATGTTCCTGTAATACCGAAGCAAAATGCCGCGATATCGATCCTTGATCTTTTAATTCCTAATTTGGCTTCTATTCCATGTATAGGCATTGGGGTGTAAACATCATATATACTGATATTATTTGCCTGAAGTTTATCAATGCCATGCATCAATTCCTCAGGATCGCCAAAGCTGCCTAAAATATATTTGATATTACTCATTGTTATATTTTTGCGTATTCTTCTTGTTTAACACTATCAAATTTCTCTAAAGATTCTATGTATTCGTTTACATATTCTTTATTCTCATGTCCGCTCTTGATTACTTCTTTTTTCGACTGCTCACTTGCTGATTTTAAAATCATTTTAACCTCTGCAATTGCAATTGAAGGCAATACTCTTAAGAATAATAAGAATAAAGTAAAGAATAAACCAATCGATCCAACGAAAACACTGATATCAACCCAAGTTGGATAGAACATCGCCCAGCTTGAAGGAATATAATCGCGGTGTAAAGAGGTTACAATAATTACGAAACGCTCAAACCACATACCTACGTTTACAACGATCGAAAGAATCCAGGTTGCTTTGATGCTCAAGCGAATTTTCTTGAACCATAACAACTGCGGAGAAATTACGTTACAAGTCATCATCATCCAGTAAGACCACCAGTAAGGACCGGTAGAACGGTTGATAAATGCATATTGTTCATACTCTGAACCTGAATACCAGGCAATGAAAAACTCTGTTAAGTAAGCTACACCTACGATTGATCCGGTTAAGATGATGATTTTATTCATCGACTCAATGTGGAACATGGTGATGTAGTTTTCAAGACCTAATACTTTACGTGCAACCAATAATAAGGTTAATACCATGGCGAAACCTGAGAAGATCGCACCCGCAACGAAGTAAGGCGGGAAGATCGTGGTATGCCATCCGGGAATAACCGAGGTTGCAAAGTCCATCGATACAATGGTGTGTACCGAAAGTACAAGTGGCGTAGAAATACCGGCAAGAATTAAAGACACCGCTTCAAAACGTTGCCATGTTTTAACACTTCCACTCCATCCGAAAGAAAAGATAGAATAGATTTTTTTACGTGTGCCTACTGCGCGGTCTCTGATGGTTGCGATATCAGGTAATAAACCTGTATACCAGAATAATAAAGATACCGAGAAGTAAGTAGAGATCGCAAACATATCCCATACCAGTGGTGAGTTAAAGTTTACCCACAAAGAACCGAACTGATTCGGTAAAGGTAAAACCCAGTAAGCCAACCAAGGGCGACCCATGTGCGATACGACGTAAGTTGCGGCACAGATTACGGCGAAAATTGTCATCGCCTCTGCCGAACGGTTGATGGAGTTACGCCAGTTCTGACGGAACAGTAAAAGTACCGCCGAGATTAATGTTCCGGCGTGACCAATACCTACCCACCATACGAAACCGGTGATATCCCATGCCCAACCTACTGTTTTATTTAAACCCCATGCGCCGATACCATTCCAGAAAGTGTAACTAACTGCTACAACCCAAAGTAATGCGCCTAATGAGGCAACGATGAAACCAATCCACCAAGCTTTATTCGGCTTGTTCTCCACCGGCATTAAGATATCATTCGTAATTTTTGCATACGTGATGTCATTGCCGGTAATTAATGGTTCTCTAAGTATTGATTCGTTATGTCCTGACATAATTTGTATTTTCTTTATACTAAAGCTTACGCTTGTACTGTTGTATCTGTATTTCTAATTTTTGTCATGTATCCGATACCCGGTTTCACATTGATCTCTTCCAATACGTAGTAGATACGCTCAGAACGTAATGCTTTTGAAACCTCTGAATCCGGATCATTTGCATCTCCAAAAACAATTGCATTTGCTGAACAAGCTTCCTGACAAGCCATTTTAATATCGCCATCTTTTAACGGACGTTTTTCAATTTTAGCTTGTAATTTACCTGCCTGAATACGTTGAATACACATTGAGCATTTTTCCATAACACCTCTTGAACGGGTTGTTACATCTGGGTTCAGAACCAACTGTGTAAACTCATTGTTCAGGTAGTTATCGAAGCGCGAATCGTTCCAGTAGTTAAACCAGTTGAAACGACGTACTTTATACGGACAGTTGTTTGCACAGTAACGTGTACCTACACAACGGTTGTAAGCCATCTGGTTTAAACCATCTGAAGAGTGTACCGTTGCCAGTACCGGACAAACTGTTTCGCAAGGCGCATGATCGCAGTGCTGACAAAGCATTGGCTGGTGTA
>JASLGV010000005.1 GCA_030149995.1 Pedobacter sp. | reverse complement strand
TAATTTTCGATCGTTTGTGTATCCAGTACGGGCGAAAATTTTTCGCGTGTTATATCCTGTGTTAATTGTGTAAGCGTATCGATGCCTTGCTCTGTGGCAATGGTAAATTTCGTAACGATGTCCATGCTGTTGTTCATATATCTGGCAAATGTACAGACCTTATAATGGCCATACAGGTACAGAATATGAAAAAATAAGCAGTACAGTTTTTACTTGGCCAGTGTACCTGCAAGCCGAATGGCTTCTATGCGTGCAGCCGAAAACTTATCGGCAAAAACGATTCTGAAATGGCGGTTAAACGTATTGGAAAAGGAAAAAGTATAACCGGGTGTAAACCGGATGCCAATTTCTTCACATCGGCTGTAAAAACGGTCCATATCGGTTTCTTCAGGCATTTTAACCCAGCTGTTGTAACCTCCTTTAGGTGTAGAAATATAGGTTGATTTTGGGAAATAATCCGACAGAAGCTTGGTGGTAAAGTAGGCATTTTTGGCCAGCTGCATCCGGAAAGCCCGCAGGTGCCGGTCGTAACTGTTGCCGGTAAGCAGCCGGCTTACGGTTTCCTGGTAAAGCGGGGAAACGGTACTGCCCAGTGAGAATTTAATCTGTTCGGCCCGCTGCATGAATTTTCCGGCAGATAACCACCCCAGACGAATACCAGGCGCCAGTGTTTTGGCATAAGAAGAATAAGTTAATACCAGGCCACTGTTGTCAAAACTTTTAATGGTAGAAGGTCGTTGCCCGTGAAAATAAAGATCACCATAAATATCGTTTTCGATGATGGCAATATGATGTTGCTGAGCCACAGATAACAAAGCCTGTTTTTGTTCATTGCTCATCAATAAACCGGTTGGGTTGTGGAAATTAGGAGTTACCACAATGGCCTTAACAAGACTTTTAAGAGTGGCCTTGCGTAAAAAATCAACATCAAAACCTGTAAACGGATCTACAGGTACTTCAATAACTTTTAAACCAAGTACACGGATGACCTCCAGTATGGAAAATACACAGGGACTTTCTACCGCCACTACATCGCCCGTATTGCAGACCGAAGCCAGCGAAATGTATAATGCCTGCAAGGCACCATCGGTAACAATTAAGGCCTCCGGGTTTAAAATGGTTTGGTAAGAAGCAGCCCGTTTAACAATATTTTCCTTCAGTTCGGGAGATCCGTTGGCTGGATAATATCTTAACAGATGAGCACCCTGAGACCTGATTACTTGTTGCATGGTACGCAACAGCAATTTCTGCGGAATCAGCAAATCGCCCGGTGCGGTTACATTAAATTCGGTGAGCCTGCGTCCGCTTTTTAACGGCGTTGTATCAACCAGATGGTGCTTGAATATTGCATCACGTACTACAGTACGATGTTTTGTTTGAACCCGGATATCCGTTTCGTTTAACCGGATGCTTACGTAATAGCCAGATTTAGGAACACTTTCTACCAGTCCGCGGGCAACCAGGTATTCATATCCGTTTTGTATGGTGTTCATACTGGACTGGTATTGCTGCTTTAAGGTACGCACCGAAGGTAGCTTATCCCCGGGTTTATAAATTCCATTCCGGATATTTTGTTCGATAAAGGAAGTGAATGCCTCAAATTTGTACGTTTTCATATAACTGTACTGGTTGTTTTTGTAAATTGGATGTCTGTACTCAAAAGTAAAGATTAGCCGTCAGGAAAAAGAATCTCGTACCGATGTAATCCGGATATAAAAGATACCGATTGCAATACGTATCCTTAAAATTCGTTATTTTGAAGAATCGGAAACAGACCTTATTTAAACATGTATAAGTCTTTACGCTTAGCCATTCTTGCATTGTTGTTGTTTACGGCCCAGGCTTATTCCCAGCTGGCCGGCGGTCTGCGCAGTGAAATAAAAAAAATAGTGGGTACCAAAAGCTCAACTGTAGGGGTGGCCATCAGCAGCGAAGATGGTCGCGATACCTTAAGTGTGTACGGCAACCGGCATTTTCCCATGCAGAGTGTTTTTAAATTCCACATTGCAGTTTGTATGTTGGCTAAAATTGACAAAGGAAAGTTTTCGCTGGATCAAAAGATAAACATTAAGAAAAACGAATTACTACCCGGTTTGTGGAGTCCGATAAGAGAAAAATATCCTGAAGGCGCTGTGTTAACGATTGGCGAAATTATTGATTATGCTGTTTCTGTAAGTGATAATGTGGCTTGTGATGTACTTCTCAGGCTTTTAGGCGGACCTCAGACCGTGGAACGGTATATGCTTAAAAAGGGTTTCAAAGATGTATCGATCAAGATCAATGAAGAAACCATGCAAGGCAACTGGGCATCTCAGTACCAAAACTGGACCACACCTAAAAGCGCTATTCGTGTTTTAAAAGCCTTCTACGATAATAAAGATCAGTTGCTTTCTGCTTCAAGTCATCATTTTATCTGGAATATAATGAAAGCAACCCAGACAGGTAAAAACCAGTTAAAAGGCCTGTTGCCGGCGGGAACCGTTGTGGCGCATAAAACGGGTAATTCAGGGGTAAATAAAGCAACCGGCGAAATGGCCGCTTTAAATGATATTGGCGTTGTTTTTCTTCCCAATGGCAAACATTATTTTATCAGTGTTTTTGTTACGGCATCAAGAGAAAACCTGGCTACGAACGAAAAGATAATGGCCGATATATCCAGTCTGGTTTGGAAATACTTTTCAGCTGCTAAGTAATTCCGGTACCTGTTATCCTGTTTAGCAGTATAAAAAAATCTAAGTTTTAATCCCTCAAACATTTCAGACAAACAAAGTTTGTATAACTTTACTGTTTAAAACTCTTGTACAACAGCTGGCATGTTTAGGCAAATCAAAACTTTCTGCATAAGGTATAGAAACCGTAGGTTTTGGTTATTTGCGGCCGGTTTATTTTTTCAGCTATGCCCCGTTAAGCTTTTTTCGCAAAGTGCGATTGGAGTACCCGAAATTATCAATTACACCAAGCAGCATTACAATGCCGGCATACAGAACAGGGCAATTTTACAGGATAAAAACGGCCGGATGTATTTTGCCAACAACGATGGGCTGCTGGTTTTTGATGGGGTGCACTGGGATTTGTATAAACTGCAAAACGGAACAGCACTCTTATCAATAGCACAGGATGAGCAGGGTAAAATCTATGCCGGCGGACAAGGTGAAATTGGTTATTTCGCCCCGGATAAACAGGGGAAATTAAGCTACCATTCCCTTAATCATCTTTTATCAGCGGCCGCTAATTCGTTTACAGAGGTATGGAACATTTGCCAATACGGAAAGCAAATCTTTTTCAGGACAAACACCCGCATTTTTGAATATACCGGAAACCGGATGGTGGTACATGATGCCGTTTACTGGTCGTTTTTAGAAAAAACAGGCAACCGGCTCTTTAC
>JASLGV010000422.1 GCA_030149995.1 Pedobacter sp. | reverse complement strand
TGCCCAGATGTAAATAAAAATTAACGACCAGAAATGGAGAATACTAAGTTTATAAGAGTAAACAGGCCGGCCGGCCATTTTAGGTAAAAAGTAATACATCATACCCAGGTATGGTGTAGTCAGGAAAAATGCCACCGCATTATGTCCGTACCACCACTGTACAAGAGCATCCTGCACACCGGCATACACATAATAACTTTTAAATAAAGAAACCGGCAACTCAAACGAATTTACAATATGCAGAACGGCAATGGTAACAAAAGTTGCTATGTAAAACCAGATGGCTACATACAAATGGCGTTCGCGACGTTTGATAATCGTACCAAACATATTGATACCAAATACCACCCAAATCACCGTAATGGCAATATCAATTGGCCATTCCAGTTCGGCATATTCGTGCGAGGTTGTAATACCCAAAGGCAAGGTTATTGCAGCGGCTACAATAATAAGCTGCCAGCCCCAGAAATGAATTTTACTCAGCACATCGCTAAACATACGTGCTTTTAACAGGCGTTGCAGGGAGTAATAAACCCCCATAAAGATTGCATTTCCCACAAAAGCAAAAATCACTGCATTGGTATGCAGGGGTCTGATGCGGCCAAAAGTGGTGTATTGATTGCCCAGGTTCATGGATGGCTTAAACAGCTGCATGGCTACCAGCAAGCCAACAGTCATGCCCACGATCCCCCAGATTAAAGTGGCGATTCCAAAATTTCGAACAATCTTGTTATCGTAAGTAAATTTTTCTAATTGCATAATGAATAGAAGTATGTTTGTTCGTTATATAATTCAAAGGTATCGGGATGCCCGAAGCTAAAGGATGACGGGGCTTAGCCAGAAAAGTGATTTTCTTCACTTTTTTGAATTTTGCTTTCGGTATGGGGCTTATGCTCCTCCTCTTCACCCAAATCATCGAAAAGAATGCGTACACCAGGTGTGTAAACATCGTCATGCTGTCCTGTTTTTGCCGCCCAGAAAAAGGCCAGCAGGAAAACAAGTGCCATGAGCACACTACAGCCAACCAGAAAATACAGAATGTTCATTTTAATTTGTTTTTACGGGCATAGAGCCTGGTAGAAAAGGTGGTAAAACAGATAATGGTTATGGTACTAACGGGCATTAAGATGGCGGCAAGCAGCGGATATAAGGTACCCTGCACAGCATAATAAATTCCAATGCAGTTGTAAGCCGTGGCAATGGCAAAACTTGCTTTTATAATTTTAAGTCCGTCTTTACTTAACTGGATAAAACTGGGTAGCAGGTGCATGGAAGAGCCCTTTAAAATGGCATCGCAGCCCGGTGTAAAATTATTGATCTGATCGGTAATGGCCATTCCAAAATCACTTTGTTTAAGTGCACCGGCATCATTTAATCCATCGCCCAGCATCATTACCCGTTTTCCTGCCTCCTGCATCTCGAGTACAGCATTTAATTTCTGATGTGGCTGCTGCCTGAAATTCATGGTTGTTCCTGCCGGAAAAACTTTTTGCAATTCTGCGGTATCCTTATCTGTATCTCCCGACAGGACGTGTAAAGAGAAAGAGGCTGAAAGGGTTTTCATGAGGTCCTTTAAACCTTTGCGCCATTCTTGTTTAACGCTGAAGCAACCTTTATAAACCTCGCCAATGGCAATATGTACGCCATTACCGGCCTGTGGTTTTAAAACATCGGGTAGCCCATCGGCACTTCCGGCATAGATTGCCTGGTTGTTTATTCTCCCACTCAACCCGCGACCGCTTATCTCTTTATAGTTTAACACTTCATAAAAGCGATCTATTTTTAAATATTTCAGTACATGTCTGCTTAAAGGATGTGATGAGTTTCTAAGCAAGGAGGCAACTAAAATACTTTCTTCCGTTGTGAGTTTACCATTAAAACTCAAAGTGGCGTGTTCGGTACTCGTTAAGGTACCCGTTTTATCAAATACAATGTTGTTGCAGGCAGCCATTTGTTCTACGGCATCGGTGCTTTTTACATATAAGCCTTTCTTATCGAAAACCGATAAAATAGCCGATAGTGTAAAAGGTGTGCTCAGTGCCAGCACACACGGACAGGCCACAATAATAACGGCCGTAAATGCCGCCCAGGCTTTATGTGTATCGTGTTGAAAAAGCCAGTAAGCTGTTGCAGCAAAAGCAATTATAAAAACACCTAAACTAAAGTATTTTGCTATGTGATCGTTGAAATTTGTTTTACGGAAGTTGTTATTGTAATGCTCATAATTCCAGAGTCCGGTTAAATAACTTTGCGATACCGGCTTAATTACTTCCAGTTCGATGGCTTCGGCCGTTTGCCTGCCACCGGCATAAATAATCTCGCCCAAAACTTTATGAACCGGATCAGATTCGCCCGTTACAAAGCTCATGTCCATCCAGGCGTCGCCTTTCATTAAAATGGCATCTGCAGGAAGCAATTCACCGTTGCGGATCCAGATCCGATCGCCCACTTTCAGCTCATTAATGCTTACTGGTTTTTCCTTTCCATTTACCAATGTGGTAACGGCAATGGGAAAATAAGAACGATAATCACGGTCGAAAGAAATATGATGATAGGTTTTTTGTTTTAGCCATTTGCCCATCAGCAATAAAAAGACAAGCCCGGTAAGGGTATCGGCAAAACCCGGTCCGGTAGTAAAAATGACCTCCACGGCCGTCCGCAAAAACAACACAGCAATGATAAGCGCCAGTGGCGTATCGAGGTTAATGTGTTTGTGTTTCAAACTCGTACAGGCCGATATAAAGTAATCGCGCCCGCAATAAAATACAACCGGAATGCAAAAGGCCAGGTTCAGCCAGCCAAACATCGACTGAAAATGTTTTTCAAGATTAGACAGTCCAAAGTATTCGGGGAAACAAAAAAGCATTACATTACCCATGCAAAATCCGGCAACTGCAATTTTAAGAACCAGCGAACGATCTGACGAACGGTTTTGTGCCTTTACAACATCCTGCAGACTGATTAGCGGTTCGTAACCAATCTGATGCAAGGTCTCTACCAGCGCGCGCAGCGTAACTTCATCGTGCTTAAAGCTGATCTTAACCTGTTTCTTTAAAAAATCGATCCTCGAACTGAATATGGCCGGGTTTATTTTATACAAATGTTCGAGCAGCCAGATGCAGGAACTGCAATGGATGGCCGGAATGTAAAAAGTAACAATGCTTGTATCGTCCTGCCGGTAATCAATAAGCTGATTTACAATGGAAACCTCATCCAGATACTCAAAGTGATTACTCCTTTCCAGTCTTTTGCCAGGTGTTTGATTATAGGCATAATAATTACAAAGGTTATTTTCAGAAAGTATCTTGTACACACCCATACATCCTGCACAACAGAAATCGTGTTCATCTAAGGTATAACTTACATGCGGCAGCGCATCGCCGCAATGGTAGCAAGCGGTATTTGCCAGGATCTTCTTCTGGTTTGCCATGGTTTATTATTTTAAATAGCTGCACTAAAAATGCTGGTGGTGGGTTGCTTTATCCATAAGCGTTCATCAAAGGCCATGCATATATTCCTTAAAAACGACCTGCCCTGTTCGGTTACCTGAATTTCCCGCTGTTTGCGAACCACCAGTTTATCTTCAATTAAGGGGGCTAAACGGCTGGCAACAATGGCCGAAAAATCGTGTTCGATATCGGTATTTCCCCTGCACATAATGTTTAGGATATACTGCCTGATTTCAAGATCCTGTTTGCTTAAAATATGACCTTTTTCTACCGGTAAAATTTCGCTTTCTATTTTTTGCAGATACTGTTCAACGGTTTTCGGATTTTGTGCAAAGGCGGTCCAGCTGTCGCTGATAGACGAAACGCCCAGTCCGATAAGCAACGGTGTGTGCTGAGTGGTGTACCCCATAAAATTTCGATGCAGGGTTTGCTGTGTGCTCGCTTCAAACAGCGGATCGGTTTTCAAAGCGAAGTGGTCCATACCAACATCCAGGTACCCCGCTTCGCCCAGCATTCGTTTACCGCATTGATACAAGGCAAATTTTGCATCGCCGGCAGGCAAGTCTTTTTCTGTATAGTGGCGTTGGCCGGGTTTTAACCAGGGTACATGCGCATAGCTGTAAAAAGCAATCCGGTCGGGCTGCATGTAAATCACCTCTTCAAGCGTTTTCTGTAAACCCGCTAAGTTTTGAGCAGGCAACCCGTATATAAGGTCGAAATTGATGGAACTATAACCAATATTTCTGGCAACCTCCATAACCTGTGCAACCTGCTCGGGTGTTTGAAAACGGTTAATCATCCGCTGCACGGTGGGATCAAAATCCTGTATACCCAGGCTTAATCTTTTAAATCCCAGGTCATATAAAGTCTGTAAATGCGCGGGGGTTGTGTTGGCTGGATGTGCTTCAAAAGAAAGTTCGGCATCCAATGCCAGCATTTGCATATCTATAATACCCTGAATTAAATGCTGCAGGTTTTCGGCACTGAAAAAAGTAGGTGTTCCACCCCCCAGATGTAATTCTTTAATATTGGGTTTTTCGCCCAGAACTTCCCCGTACATCTGCCATTCTTTCAGAACGGCAGCTATATATGGCTT
>JASLGV010000382.1 GCA_030149995.1 Pedobacter sp. | reverse complement strand
CACAAAATGAAAAAGTACTGATTTATGGCGATTATGATGTAGACGGAACAACTTCTGTTGCACTGGTCTATAGCTTTTTTTCCAGGTTCTTTAAAAATATAGAATATTACATTCCCGACCGGTATCTGGAAGGATACGGCATCTCAACTGCCGGTATAGATTATGCACACGATCATGGCTTTTCGCTTATTATCGCGCTCGATTGCGGCATTAAATCTTTAGATAAAATAGACTATGCCAATCAATACGGTATCGATTTCATTATATGCGATCACCACCTGCCGGGAGAAGATTTACCAAAAGCACTGGCTGTTTTAGACCCCAAGCGGGCAGATTGTAACTATCCCTTTAAGGAGCTTGCCGGTTGCGGAATCGGTTTTAAACTGGCGCAGGCCTATGCCCAGAAACACCGGCTTCAGCCAGAAACCTACCTGCAATACTTAGATCTTGTAATGGTTAGTATTGCCGCCGATATTGTACCCATTGTTGGCGAAAACAGGATTTTAGCACATTATGGGCTTAAAAAGCTGAACACCAATCCCTCGCAAGGTTTAAAAGCATTGATGGATGTTTCGGGCAAAGTAACCACCTACACCATTATGGATGTGGTTTTTACATTGGGGCCGCGGATCAATGCGGCCGGCAGAATCGACCATGCAAAACACGCCGTAGCGATGTTGCTTTGCGAAGAAGATCTACATGCCGCCGAACAAAGCGAACTGATTAACCTGAAGAATACAGAACGGAAAACTTTTGATCAGGATATAACACGCGAGGCACTTGCGCTGATCGGTGAGAGCGAAATACTAATCAACCGGAAAACAACAGTGGTGTTTAATGAAAACTGGCACAAAGGTGTAATCGGTATTGTTGCTTCCAGGCTTACGGAAAAATATTACCGCCCAACCATTGTACTGACCAAATCTAACGGACATGTAGCCGGTTCCTGCCGCTCTGTTGCCGGTTTTGATTTATACGAAGCATTAAGCGGCTGTGCAGAATTGCTGGATCAATATGGCGGGCATAAATTTGCAGCCGGTTTAACCATGCAGGAAGATAACGTTGCAGCTTTTGCCGATAAATTTGAAGAAATTGTTTCGGCAACCATTACAGAAGAACTGCTTACCCCGATGATCCGCATCGATGCCGAAATTACACTTTCGCAAATCGACGGTAAATTTTACCGTATTTTATCGCAAATGGGACCTTTTGGTCCTGAAAATATGGCACCGGTTTTCGTTACACATAATGTTTACCTGGCCAGGCATCCGATGGTTGTAGGGGCAAATCATTTAAAAATTAACATAAAACAACAAAATTCCAGTATTTTTGAAGGCATTGCTTTTGGACTTTCGGCTTTTGAAATGCTTTTACAGCCAAAAGTTCCGTTTTCAATTTGTTATACAATAGAAGAAAATGTGTGGCGCGAGAAAAGGCAGCTACAGTTAAATATTAAAGGAATAAAATTAGCTAACTAAAATAAATCTCAAAATGCTTTATCTGATAAAAAAACAGGGCTAAGCCGGGATTGAAATAGAATATATGATATTAAGAGCCGACAATCTGGTTAAAAAATACAAACAGCGTACTGTTGTAAACGACGTATCTTTCAACGTAAGTCAGGGAGAAATTGTGGGTTTATTAGGCCCTAACGGAGCCGGGAAAACAACCTCTTTCTATATGATTGTGGGTTTGATTAAGCCAAACGAGGGTCGTATATACCTGGAAGATGAAGACATTACAGAAGATGCCATGTACAGAAGGGCCCAAAAAGGTATTGGGTACCTGGCACAGGAAGCTTCTGTTTTCAGAAAACTGAGTGTAGAAGACAACATTCTTTCGATCCTGGAAATGAGTAAACTGAGTAAAGAAGAACAGCGTGACAAGCTGGAAGAGTTAATTAACGAATTCAGCTTACACAAGGTGCGTAAAAACCGGGGAGATCTACTTTCGGGTGGAGAGCGCCGGCGTACAGAAATAGCCCGGGCTCTGGCAGCCGATCCGAAATTTATTTTACTCGATGAGCCCTTTGCCGGGGTAGACCCCATTGCTGTTGAGGAAATTCAAAGTATAGTGGCCAAGCTTAAACATAAAAACATTGGCATTTTAATTACCGACCACAACGTACAGGAAACCCTTTCCATTACCGATCGTGCATACCTGCTTTTTGAAGGTAAAATCCTGGAATCGGGCGTTCCCGAAGTACTTGCCGAAAATGAAATGGTGCGTAAAGTATACCTGGGATCTAACTTTGTGTTAAAAAGAAAGCAATTTTAAACTTTCCGGGATTACCCGTGTCTTTAGAGGCACAACAGAGCGTAAAACAGCGTGAAAAGAGACAGAAGCTTGCTAACAGTTAATTAACGGACAAATAAAAAATAAATGGCATTTGTAAACTCGATATTTACCTGGATCATGAAAAAGCGGATGCACCAGATCGAGCTTTTTATGAAATACCCGCATGAGGTGCAGGAAGAATGGTTTCATACCCTGATCGATAGCGCGGCAAATACCGAATGGGGAAGAAAATTTGATTACAAAACCATTCTAACCATCGATCAGTACCAGCAGCGGGTACCCATCCAGAATTATGATACATTAAAGCCATATATCGAGCGGATGCTTAAAGGGGAACATAATATTTTATGGCCATCCGAAATTAAATGGTTTGCCAAATCATCAGGCA
>JASLGV010000366.1 GCA_030149995.1 Pedobacter sp. | reverse complement strand
AGAATGAAAACAAAAGGTTACGTGCTGGCAGCGGTATCAGCCATCACTTATGGAATGATTCCCTTATTTATTTTACCGATAAAATTACAGCATTTCCCGCTGGATGTTACCTTGTTTTACCGGTTCTTTTTAGCCGCAGTTTGTTTGCTGCCTTTGTTAATCTATAAAAAACAGAAACTAAGTGTTACCGCAAAAGAACTGACGATCCTGTTTATTCTGGGGATGTTGTTTGCCTTAAGTTCTGATTTACTCTTTCTTGGATATGATTATTTATCGGCAGGGGTGGCCACCACCATCTTGTTTGTATTTCCGGTTTTCGTAGCCTTGATTCTGGCCATTTTTTTCAAAGAGAAAATATCCGTTTATACTTCCCTGAGTTTGGTGGTAACCTTAGTTGGCGTTTATTTTTTAAGTACCAAATCGGGTTTCCTGGATGTAAATTTCCCCGGCTTATCAGTGGCCTTGGCCAGCGCGCTCTTTTATGCGCTGTACATTGTAATGGTTAATAAGTCAAAAATTTCGCTCTCAGGAATGGCTGTAACCTTTTATTCTTTACTTTTTACTTGCGGATATTATCTTTTTAAAGCACTGTTACATAAGCAATCGCTCGTTTTGCCTCATGCAAAATTGCTGTTGGATATTACGCTCTTCGCTTTAATTACAACGGTAGTATCCATATTGGCCCTGGTTTATGCAATCAAATACATCGGTTCAACACCCACATCAATTTTGGGCGCACTGGATCCGGTGGTAGCGGTAGCGATCAGTGTGATGTTCTTTCATGAAAAACTCTCCACGCTTGCCTGTATTGGAATAGCGCTCATATTAACAGGCGTAATTGTGAGTATTTTAGCAGACTCGAAGAAAAATAATTCTGATGCCGGTCGTGTCGAAAATTCGGCGTCGGGATAGATTGTAATTGCAGGGAGGAAACAATTCTTGTTTTCTCTTTTGTTACACATTAGTACCTCAAAATTGAATGTTGTTTAAGAGTAAGCTGAAAAGCAAGGCATATCCCAAACAAAATAGTTGAGACCGTGTTTATTGGTAGCTTCTATTCGGTTGTATATTGTTTAATTGAGTTGGTTTTTTGAATTGAAGCGCTGATTTTTTCAGCCATTAAATAAATGAACCGATGTTATTAGACAAAAGAATCTCTATCTGGTACTTTGTAAATGCCATAAAATGGCAGATTGTGCTTATTTGCATTTTTGCCGTGGTGGTTGGTTATGTAGATCAGCAACCCCTGCTCATCAGTATTGACCTGCCACTGGGAATTCCGGCCATTGTAGGAACTGCTGTCTCTTTATTGCTTACGTTCAGAACTTCTCAGTCTTATGAGCGGTGGTGGGAAGCCCGGGTGGTGTGGGGTGCCATTGTAAATGACTCCAGAACTTTTATCCGGCAGCTATCCCAGTTTATTCCAGATGAATCAAGACAATGCATAAATGCTTTTGCCGAGCGACAAATTATCTGGAATTATGCATTGGGCGAGTCTTTAAGAAGACTTCCTTTTTCCAAACGAGTAGAAGACTATCTTCAGCATCAGCAAATTGAGGCGGTTAACGTGCCCAATGCCTTACTCGATAAACATGCCGATGGGATTAAGCAGCTCGTATCGGAAGGACTGATTTCCGAATTCAGGCAGGTACAGCTAAACGAAACACTGGCCAGGTTGTGCGACAGCATGGGGAAATGTGAAAGAATAAAGAACACGGTGTTTCCCAAATCATACAGCCTGCTGGTTCACACCCTTATTTATGTATTTACCCTTATACTTCCATTTAGCCTGGACGACTCGCAAATTAAACTGGAGGTTGCCACCACAATTTTGCTTCCTGTTATGTTTATCGCAATTGAGAAAACAGCCATCCTGATGCAGGATCCCTTTGAAAATACGCCGGTTGATACCCCCATGACCTCACTTGCCCAAACCATTGAAATCAATATATTACAAATGATTGGTGCCGATCGCATACCGGTTAAACAACCCAATGAATCGTTTTATGAAATGTAGCCCGGTACAGGCAATTCTGGTTACCAGTCGATTTTAAACAGTTGTTAGCTGTTTAGCAGAAACCATCTCAAATGCTTCTGCCCGCAACACCGGCAATCCATGTACATGCGAAAGCATATAAGCCATCTTACGTTTTTGTCCAGCCATCATAAGCAAGATACCTCTTGTCAAATACAATCGCCTGCCTCTTTACTTCTTGAGATATTTGCCTTGTAAATAAAAAACAAATTAAAATATTTCAGTCATGAATAAAGTAAAATTATCATTATGGGTAGCGTCTGTCGCTGTTATTACATCATTTGCAAACCGTACGCTGGCACAAGAAAAACCAGTTACCATCGGTCTTAAAGGCGGGGTAAATCTTTCCACTTTCGGAGGTTCTTTTAAAGATGCAAAATCTTCCTTCCGGTACCAGTTTGGCGTTACAGCCGATATTGCACTTAGCCATAATTTATATCTCCTCACCGGATTGGATTTACAAACCAAAGGAGCAAAATGGGATGCTGCATCGGCTTCGGCCCTTAAATACAAGCCGGTGTACTTACAACTTCCTGTGGCTTTGGGTTATAAATTGAATTTAAGCGAACATACTAAATTCGTACTGAATGCAGGTCCTTATGCAGCCTATGGTATTGGCGGAAATGCGAAAGGAGATGGAGGAAAAGATAAAACATCTCTTTTTGGAAAAGATGGGTTTAAAAAATTGGATTATGGTGTAATTGGAGGTGCGGGCGTTGAACTTGGTAAAATTGCTTTAAATGTTGGATATGAATATGGCATCGCGAATATAAACCGTGGTTCCGGACCAAAGGTTACCAACAGAAACCCTTATTTAACCATTGGATACAAGTTTTAAGGTTATTCAAATGGTATTTCCAAAACATTTGCGAATGTTAAAAAGGGCGTTTAACTTAATAAACGCCCTTTTTGCTTTACGCATTTGCAATGTCAGATGGTTACACCTTTGGCTGTATATCAGAATTTTACTTTTTGATGGTACCGGGTGTTACCATCTGACACTGATAAATATCCGGAATACGTATTTAGAACTTACTCCGAACTAAAAAAAGATAGCTCTTTAGATATCCTTTTGATGCTACTTGCTAATCAGTTTTTTATAAACAACAGCATTTAGAAAAGCTTCTTTTCTATGCTTGGAAA
>JASLGV010000348.1 GCA_030149995.1 Pedobacter sp. | reverse complement strand
ACTATATTAAACGTTTTCTCGTGGTAAACAACCTGCTTGTTCCCAATGTTCCTTCCTTTAACCTGAACGATATTATGGGTTCGCAACGCATGCAGGATGATAGCAAAAACTTTTTCGTGCAATCTGCCTACGATCCGACATTTTATTTCTTACATGCCGGTTATGTGCAGGACAATATTAAAATGGGCAAATTTCAGGCCCTCCTCGGTTTACGATATGAGTATTATACAGACTTTAATAATTACCTGAAAGCCAACGAGGCAAAAGTTCATTCAAAAGCATTACTGCCGCGGTTTGGTCTGGTTTATTCGGCAACCCCGAACATCAACCTATATGGAACTTATGTAATGGGATACACCCCACAAACAGCCTCGGCACTTTCTAATCCGAATGCCGGTGGTCCCTTTGATCCATTAAAAAGCAACATGATCGAGTTTGGCACCAAAACCAGCTGGTTTGAAGACCGCTTAACGGCTTCGGCAGCAGTTTACCAGATTAAACAAAAAAATGCTTTGTACAATGCCAATGTACCCGGGCAACCAGACCTGCTCCGTCAGGTTGGCGAAGAACGCTCGAGGGGAATTGAATTTGATGTTATTGGCCGTATTATACCACAGTTAAGCATTCTGGCTTCCTATGCGTATAATCAAGCAGTTGTTACCAGTAGCCCGGTTGCTTCAGAAATCGGTATGCAAAAACCAAATGCACCACATAACATGGCCAATATCTGGGTTAAATACAGCTTTACCAATGGTCCCTTAAACGGCCTTGGAATTGGTGCAGGTTCCAACTATGTACAATCCAGAACCCTTTCTTTAAATGCAGCGCAAACCATTCCGAGTTATACCCTTTTAAATGCGGCACTTTATTACAACATTGGCAAAGTGCAGGTTCAGTTTAACATGAACAACATTACCAATAAAGTTTATTGGGTGGGTGGCTCTGACTATTTACGACTTTTCCCGGGAACACCGTCTAATTATCTATTTACCCTTGGTTACAATTTTAACTAACTACCTTGAAAAAAATTAAAAAAGCAGCATCTTTTATACACCTGTGGCTGGGTTTAATAAGTGGTCTTATTATTACCATTGTAGCCCTTACCGGCTGTATTTATGTTTTTGAAGAAGAACTGTTCAGTACTTTTCATAAAGACCTCGTATATGCAAAGACAGTGGGTAAACCGCTGCCGCTTTACATCCTGGAAGAAAATGCCAGAAAAGCATTACCTAAAGGAGAAAAGCTTACACGTGTAGAAGTTAAAACCACTCCACACGCTTATGTTTTTACCGCAAGCAAAGCCAATAAAAAGTCGAAGTCGCTCTTTTATTTTGATCAGGTTAAGTATGATAAAGATGTATACGTAGACCCGGTAAGCGGCAAAGTACTGGGCGTAATCAACAATAAATACGAGTTTTTTAACATTGTAAGGCAAATTCACCAGTTTTTACTTTTCAAAAAAGCAATCGGTAGCGTGGTGGTTGGATCCGCTGTATTGATGTTTCTTTTTATTGTGTTAACCGGATTTATCATCTGGCTGCCAAAAAAATTAAAAAATATAAAACAGCGCTTAACCATTAAATGGAATGCAAAATTCAAACGTCTGAACTGGGACTTACACAGCACGCTTGGTTTTTATGTAATCCCCTTTGCCTTGGTAATCATCATAACCGGATTGGTCTGGTCTTTCAAGTGGTGGGAACTGGGAATTTATAAATCATTTGGTGTATCTAAAAAACCAAATCTGACCAAAGAGTATGTTGCAGCGCCAAACGAAGTAAAAAATAAGGAAGCCAGTACCCGCGCACTCGACACCTTGCTAAAGCTAAACGAGGGAAATTACAAATCCATCTCACTCAATTATCCGGCAGAAAAGAAAGCAATGATGGCTACGGTACAGATCCTGAAAACAGGCGATGCCTGGCGCGGTTTAAGTTACTTCTATTTCAACCCACATACGGGGCAGTTGTTCGATAAGATGCTGCATCAGGATAAACCCCTTGGTTTAAAATGGAGAAATTCAAACCTCGATATTCACGACGGAGGCATATTTGGCCTGCCAACGCAGATCCTTGCCTTTTTTGCTTCCTTAATTATTGCTACCCTACCCACAACCGGTTTTTTAATCTGGTGGGGGAAAAAGAAAAAAAAAGGTAAAAACTAATACATTAACCGATCTAAGCAGATGAAAAAGATCATTTCAAACGGCCATTGAAATGATCTTTTTTCTTTTCAATCTTTACAACATTAAAACATTTCGGGTTAAAACATGCCGAAAATCTCTGTAAATTCGCAGCATGGCAAAAATATCGATCAACCTGGCCACAGGTTCATTTCAGAAAGAAGAAATTATAGTCGGCATAGATCTGGGTACCACCAACAGTTTGGTCGCCTTTATCAATCCTGATAAAAATCCGCAAGTGATAAACGATACCGGCAAGGGGCTTTTAGTACCTTCTGTTGTATATTTTAACAGCCAGCACGAAGCCATTGTAGGCAATGAAGCAAAAGAATTTTTAACAACCGATCCGGCCAACACCATCTTCTCTGTAAAGCGTTTATTGGGTCGTTCTTATAAAGATGTTGCCGAACATAAAGATATTTTCTCTTACAAAATAATTGACGATGATACCGATGCATTGGTTAAAATCCAGGCCGGAGATCGTTTTTATACACCTATAGAGCTCTCTGCAGAAATCTTAAAAGAGTTAAAAGCACGAGCAGAGCACGCCTTAAAAACACCTGTAAACAGGGCCGTTATTACCGTTCCGGCTTATTTTAACGACAGCCAGCGGCAAGCTACCCGCGATGCCGGAAAGCTGGCAGGTCTGGATGTTATGCGCATTGTAAACGAGCCAACCGCAGCCAGTCTGGCTTATGGAATTGGTTTAGACCCGGCACAACAAAAAACCATTGCTGTTTATGATCTGGGCGGTGGTACTTTTGATGTTTCCATTTTGCAAATTCAGAACGGAATTTTTGAAGTACTCGCCACCAATGGCAATACATACCTGGGAGGAGATGATTTTGACCGTGCTATTTTAAACTACTGGTTTGAGAAAAACAAGCTCAATCCAGCAGAAATTGCCCAAAACAACATCTTAATGCAAACCCTGCGTTTACAGGCAGAGGCCGCAAAAAAAGCCTTATCAACACAAAACCTGTACAATGAACAGGTGGGCGATATCTGGTGTACGCTGGATAAACAAACTTTCGAAACCCTGATCGCGCCTAAAGTAGAAGAAACAATTACTTCCTGTAAAAATGCCCTGTCGGATGCTGGTTTAACAGCAGCCGATATTGATGAAGTTATCCTGGTTGGCGGCTCTACCCGTACGCCTTTTGTAAAACAACAAGTAGCAGGTTTCTTTGGTAAACAACCACAAGACAACATCAATCCGGATGAAGTTGTAGCACTGGGTGCCGCCATTCAGGCCGATGTACTGGCCGGAAACCGATCAGACATTTTATTGCTTGATGTTACGCCCCTTTCTTTGGGTATCGAAACCATGGGTGGCCTGATGGATACCATTATTGCCAGAAACAGCAAGGTACCGACCAAGGCTGGCCGCCAGTATACAACCTCTGTAGATGGACAGGTAAACATGAAAATTTCTGTTTTCCAGGGTGAAAGAGACCTTGTAAAAGAAAACCGTAAGCTGGCCGAATTTGATTTAAAAGGCATCCCGGCAATGCCTGCCGGATTACCAAAAGTAGACATTAACTTTTTACTTAATGCCGATGGTATTTTAACGGTACAAGCCATCGAATTGCGCTCGGGCGTAAAACAGGAGATCGAAATTACACCAAGTTACGGATTAACAGACGATACAGTAGAGAAAATGCTGATCGATAGCATTACGCATGCCAAAAGCGATGTGGAACAACGTATGCTGATTGAGGCACGCAGCGAAGGCGAACAATTGTTGTATACAGCCGAACGCTTTATCGAAAAACATGTTGAACACTTAACAACCGAAGAAGTTACCCAAACCAAAGTACACATCGAAGCACTTAGAACAGCATTGAGTACGCAGGAAAAAGATACCATCTTAAAGAAAGCAGACGAATTAAACGAATTTACCCGCCCGTTTGCCGAGCGTGTAATGGATGCAGCCATTGGCCAGGCCATGAAAGGTAAAAAAATAGAATAAAAGCTTCTTCCCCATCCTGAAATAAGTTGCATTTCTGTTTATACAACTTATTTCAGGATGTTCTTTACAGGTTTTTAAAAGTAAACCTTTACGCTGCCCTTCCAAACAATTTTCTATTAAAACAGCAATTTTCGGATTTTATCTAATTAATCCCTGCCCGATATTTGTTTATAAATTTTATGAAAATGAATGAGCAGGATCAAATCAATTATAACCGTGTTGCCGCGGCCATTGATTACATTAAGGCAAATTTTAAGGCACAGCCCAATTTAGATGAAATTGCGGAAAAGGTTCATTTAAGCCCCTTTCACTTTCAGCGTTTATTTAGTGAATGGGCAGGCACAAGTCCGAAGAAATTTCTACAATACATCAGCATAGAACACGCCAAGAAAATTTTGGCCGATACCCAAAGCAGCTTATTTGATACCGCTTACGAAACCGGGCTTTCGGGTACCAGCAGGTTACACGATCTGTTTATAAATATTGAAGGCATGACTCCTGCCGAATATAAAAACGGTGGTAAAAACCTTCAGATTAACTACAGTTATGCCGAAAGCCCGTTTGGCCATTTAATGGTAGCCTCTACCCCTAAAGGCGTATGCTATATGGCTTTTAACGAGCAGGAAACACAGGCACTTGAAGATTTAAAATCAAAATTCCCACATGCAACCTTTAGCCAAAAGCTTGATCTGTTGCAACAAAATGCCCTTTTCATTTTTCAAAATGACTGGCAGAAACTACCCGAAATAAAATTGCATCTGAAAGGAACTGCTTTCCAGCTTAAAGTATGGGAAACCTTACTAAAAATCCCCATGGGACAGCTATCCACCTATGGCACTATTGCAAAAAAAATAGATAACCCAAATGCTTCAAGAGCGGTTGGTTCTGCAATTGGCAGCAACCCGATTGCTTTTTTGATTCCTTGTCACCGCGTTATTCAATCGACCGGAGATTTTGGTGGTTACATGTGGGGCAATACCCGTAAAACAGCAATTATAGGGTGGGAAAATGCAAAACTAAATCCTTCTATCTAAGCGGTTATGCAAACAATGGAAACCCTAATTGCCGCACTGGATTGGCCTGCAATTACCGAAAACATGCACTTACATGGTTTTTCTCTTGCTGAAAAACTGCTTGATGATGAGCAATGCGAAACCCTGAAAGATCAATATAATGAGTCTTCCTTATACAGAAAAACGGTTGTGATGGAAAGGTATCGCTTTGGCCTTGGAGAATACAAGTATTTCAATTATCCGCTGCCCAACCTGATCGAAAACATCCGAAGATCGGTGTACCCGTATCTTGCCCCCGTTGCCAATACCTGGATGCGGGTATTGAATATCGATACCCGGTTTCCGGATACGCACACCGGACTTTTATCGCTTTGCCACGCAAATAAACAGCTAAAACCTGCGGTTCTGATTTTAAAATATGGAAAAGGCGGTTTCAATACCCTGCACCAGGACTTATATGGAGATGTTTATTTCCCGATACAGGTTGTTTTATTTTTAAATGAGCCCGATCTTGATTATACCGGCGGCGAATTTGTATTGACACAGCAAATACCCAGGGCACAATCAAAAGCCATTGTACTTAAACCAAAAAAAGGCGACATGCTTATATTTACCACCCATTTTAAACCGGCAAAAGGCAGTAAAGGTTATTACCGGGTAAACATGAAACATGGTGTAAGCGAAGTACACAACGGGCAGCGCAATACACTTGGTATTATTTTTCACGACGCACATACCTAAGCCATGGTTTTACATCAGGATATTTGCAGTACTGAACTAAAACGGGCGGTTAAGCAAAAAGAAATTTGCTATGGCGGAAACATTAAATTAAAGATTTACGGAACTTTGCACTGTAAATCGGGCAAACGCTTAAAGGCCGCAAACAGGGTCTTCTTTTCATCAGAAACAGAAGCCATCCAGGGCGGATACCGGCCTTGCGGTCATTGTATGCCTCTAAAATATCAAAATTGGAAAAATGGATTTATTCAGTAATCAAAAAGACGAAGACCTTAACCTGCTGCCAGAAGATGGTACTGTAAATTATTATGGCAAACTATTCTCGGGAGCGGAGGCTACAGATTATTTAAATGTTTTGCTGACTACCATTGAATGGAAAAACGATGAAGCCGTAATTTTCGGCAAACATATTTTAACAAAACGGAAAGTGGCCTGGTATGGCGAAAAGCCCTTTGAGTACACCTATTCAAATACCACCAAACAAGCCTTGCCCTGGACACGGGAACTGCTCCGGTTAAAAGAAAAGGTAGAGCAACGTACCGGCGAAACCTTCAATTCATGTCTGCTAAACCTCTATCACAATGGCGATGAAGGAATGGCCTGGCACAGTGATGCAGAAAAAGATCTGAAAAAGGATGGCGCCATTGGTTCGCTAAGTTTTGGTGCTGAACGTAAGTTTTCTTTTAAACATAAGATCAGTAAAAAGACCGTCTCGCTGGTTCTTGAACATGGAAGTTTACTCGTGATGAAAGATACCACCCAAAGTTATTGGCTACACCGGCTCCCACCAACCAAAACCACTACCAGACCAAGGGTAAATTTAACTTTCAGAACAATTGTTGAACCTGAAGGTCTATAAATTTTATGCTTAAGTTACAGGCAGATCTTTTAACTTTATCAAAAAGGAAGTATTTTAAATGAACATCAAAAAACGGTCTGCTGTAGTCATTTTACTTTTAATTTGCTGGTTGGTTATACACCTCGCCTATACGGTTATAGACGGGCTTTCCAACACAAAAAACCGGGCAGATCTTGCTGTTATATTGGGCAGCAAAGTAAATACAGATGGAACACTTTCCGAACGGCTAACGCAGCGTTTAACCTGCGCACTGCACTTATATAAATCGGGGCAGGTAAAGCATCTCCTGGTTAGCGGCGGACTTGGAAAAGAAGGATTTTATGAAGGCGACAAAATGAAAGAATTCTTACTCAGACAAGGTGTACCTGATTCGACCATTACAGTTGATAATAAAGGGGATAACACCATAAAAACCGTAAAAAACACCCTGGCCCTGCAAAACAAACTACATTTTAAAAATCTGATTGTTGTATCGCAATATTTTCACCTCACCAGAACCAAAATGCTTTTCAGGAAAGATGGTTTTAGTAATTTAGGCAGCGCAAGCCCGGGGTATTTCGAATGGCGCGACCTGTATTCCCTGCTACGCGAATTCGTTGCTTATTACAAAGAACTATTTTAAAACATGATACAATATAAAACAGCCGGAACAGAACAAGAGCTTTTAGCCATTTTAGATTTACAAAAAGCAAATTTAGGTATTAACCTGACAGAAAATGAAGCCCGCGAACAGGGTTTTGTTACCGCCCACCATACATTAGCCGAATTAAATAAGCTGAATAATATAGAGCCACACCTGATTGCCAAAGATGGCGAAAAAGTAGCCGCTTACGTTTTGGCCATGACAGCACAATCGAAATCTGACATTGCCATTTTAATACCCATGTTCGAAATGTTTTCGAAAATATCTTACCATGGAAAACTTATTTCAGACTATAATTACCTGGTTGTTGGTCAGGTTTGTGTAGATAAAAACTATCGCGGTCAAGGCATTTTTGATGCAGTATACCAGGCTTACAAAAAACAATATCTGCATCGGTACGACTTTGCCATTACCGAAGTAGCCACCAAAAACCTGCGGTCTATGAAAGCCCATAACCGAATTGGCTTTAAAGAAATCTACCGGTTTACAGCACCCAACAACGTAGAATGGAGTGTGGTACTCTGGGATTGGCAAAAAACCGGTAAATAAACTATTTATATCATAAAGCTTAAACGGAGCACCAATAAAGACAACCCCTGCTTAAATTTTAGCGTACATTAAAAATTGATTCTTATATTTAGTAAGAAAAGTTCTTAGCATGCTACCTAAATTATAAGAATGGATAATTCCGAAAAACTAAACCTGCTTTCCGTTAAGCTTGAAAACTTGTTAGTAAGACAGCAACAGTTTGAAACTGAAATTTTAGCCTTAAAAAATGAAATAAGGCAATTACAATTTCCAAATGCGGCTTCAGAACCACCGGTAAGTGTGGTTGAGCAAACAAAACCGCCGGTTGTTTTCCCTCCTAAAAATACCCCGCGGGCATTTGCCAACCGGGCCGCCCAACCGCCCGTACCGCTGCCTGCATTTCCACAGCCTGGAGAAACGAAACGTTTCTCTGATAATTTTAAACGCGAAAATATTGGCAAATCTGATTTCGAAAAATTTATCGGAGAAAACCTGATCAGTAAAATCGGGATTCTTATCTTAATTATCGGCGTGGCCATTGGAGCTAAATATGCCATAGACCACGATATGGTGAGTCCATTAACACGGATTGTACTGGGTTATGCCATGGGAGCCGGTTTAATGGCTTTTGCCATTAAGCTTAAAGCAAAATACGAAAGCTTCTCTGCCGTACTGGTTAGTGGTTCCATCGCCATTATGTATTTCATTACCTATGCAGCTTACGATTTTTATGCACTCATTCCCCAGGCACTTGCTTTTCTGTTAATGGTTGTATTTACGGCCTTTACCGTGGTTGCTGCCATCAAATACAATAAACAGGTTATTGCCCACATTGGCCTGGTGGGCGCTTATGCAGTTCCTTTCCTGTTAAGCAATGGCTCTGGAAAAGTGCTGGTACTGTTTGGATACATGGCCATTATCAACATCGGTATTTTAATCATCAGTTTTAAGAAATACTGGAAACCGCTGTTTTATGTTTCCTTCGGACTCAGCTGGGTTATTTTCGGTTCCTGGTTAGCCGCTTCATTCAATGTGGTACAGCATTATGGTATTGCATTAACTTTCGGTACCCTCTTCTTTATTATCTTTTACATAACCAATCTGGCTTATAAGGTAAGTAAAAAAGAACCGTTTGGCTTTACAGACGTGATTATTATTCTTTTGAATTCCTTTATATACTACGGTTTTGGCTATTACATTTTACAAACCGAAAAAACAGGCGTACAATTATTAGGGCTGTTTACCGTAATCAACGCCATGATCCATTTTGTGGTGAGTGTGGTTATTTACAAACGAAAACTGGCAGATAAAAACCTCTTCTATTTAATTCTGGCCATGGTAATTACTTTTATAACCATCGCCATCCCGGTACAATTAAACGGTGGCTGGGTAACCATTTTCTGGGCAACCGAGGCTGCCATATTGCTGTATCTGGGCAGGGTTAAAAAGATTGTCATTTACGAAAAACTTGCTTTCCCACTCATCTTCCTGGCTTTCTTAAGTTTATTACAAGACTGGACAACAGACAGTTCGTATGTATATCGAAACTATACTTATTATTACCAGCCAGCCACACCTTTCTTTAATGTTGTTTTTCTTACTTCAGTTATCTTTATAGCAGCCTTTTGCTGGATGCATACCATCAATACGAAAAACAATGCAAATACCGGACAATGGCCCTGGATAAAACCGGTTTTAACCTATACCATACCTTCTATCCTGCTGTTGGTTGTTTACCTTACCTTTAGAATTGAGGTTGAAAGATACTTTAAAAACCTATACGAATCGACCAGGATTAACCTCAGCCCGAAAGCAAAGGCTGGTTATGAAACCTACAAGTACAACGACAACATTTTAATGCTCAGCACCGCGTGGATTTACGTTTACACTTTATGTTTTGCTGCACTTTTAACGATTGTTAACATAAACAAGATCAAAAACAACACGCTTGCAGTTGGTACCATCCTCATTAATCTGCTTGTTATTGTGGCATTTTTAACGCATGGTTTATGGAACCTCAGTACTTTGAGAGATCAATTTATCGATCAGCAGAAAAACCTGTATTTCAGCATCCCGGTTGTTAATATAATTATCCGTTACATTTCTCTTGCCTTCTTTGCCTTGCTGCTGGTGGTTTGCTACCGGTTAAGCATTTCGAACCTGCTTAAAAGCACTTTTAGAACTGCATTTGATTATCTTTTATATCTTTCCCTGCTGTGGATTATCAGCAGTGAGCTGATTAATATTTTGGAATTATCACATTTAAGCGGAAGTTATAAACTCGGACTCAGCATCTTATGGGGTGTGTATGCCTTGTTCCTCATCAGTGTGGGCTTATGGAAAAATAAAAAGCATTTACGTATTGGCGCCATCATTTTATTTGGAATCACACTGATCAAACTT
>JASLGV010000335.1 GCA_030149995.1 Pedobacter sp. | reverse complement strand
CGCTACGGTGAAATCGAAAACGGACAACTGCAACAACTCGCTACAAGAAGTAGTATGAGCACAGAAGTACAAAGCATTGGTAAAATACCTGCTTTCTTACAGGAATCGCCGGTGTACAGCTCAGACAACATCGTTAAAATGATCGATGTAAACGTTCGTTATGGCGAAAAACAGGTACTGAAAAATATCAACTGGGAGGTTAAAGCCGGCGAAAAATGGCTCTTGCAAGGGCACAACGGATCGGGCAAGTCTACATTGCTGAGCCTTGTTAACGGCGATCACCCCCAGTCTTACGCCAATACGCTTTACCTGTTTGGGAATAAGCGTGGCAGCGGCGAAAGTATCTGGGATATTAAACAACACATTGGTTTAATATCGCCAGAGTTTCACTGGTATTTTGATGCAACGGCAACCGTATGGCAAAGTATTGCCTCCGGTTTTTACGATACGGTGGGTTTATTTCAGCAATTACCCTATACAAAAAGTACGCAGGTAGACGAACTGATCGAATATTTCGGGCTCACAGCCAGCAAAGATGAACTGCTGGGTTCACTCCCTCTGGGCAAGCAGAGATTGGTGTTGCTGGCCAGAACGATTATCAAAAATCCGGAACTTTTAATCCTGGACGAACCTTGCCAGGGTTTAGATCGGCAACAAACAACTCATTTTAATCAGCTGGTAGATGAGTTGTGCAGCAATGGAATGACCCTGATTTATGTAGGGCATTTTGAATCACAACTGCCAACCTGTTTGGAAAAAAGAATTTTATTAGAAAAAGGCGAAGTAAAAGTCGTCGAAAGTTTAAATATAGGAATACTAAGCTAAGGCAACCTTTACCATAAAAATTGCCCGGCACAAGAAGCGTTAACCATGAAGAAGAATATTTTAGTAATACCTGGTGATGGTATTGGCCCCGAAGTAACCACCTGGGGAAAAGCGGTTTTAGAACAGATTGCTTCGGCATTCGGACACGAATTTACTTTTGATGAGGCCTTAATGGGCCATGTTGCCATAGAAGCAACCGGCAACCCGCTACCAGATGAGACCCTCGAAAAAGCAAGAAAGAGTGATGCGATCCTCTTTGGAGCTGTTGGACATGCCAAATACGATAACGATCCAAGTTTAAAAGTAAGACCAGAACAAGGATTACTAAAAATACGTAAGGAATTAGGTTTATTTGCCAACCTGCGCCCTATTTTATTGTTCGATGAGTTGCTTCAGGCATCAAGCATCAAAGCCGAGATTTTAAAAGGCACCGATATTTTATTTTTCCGCGAATTAACAGGCGATGTTTATTTTGGCGAGAAAACCCGCTCAGAAGACCGCAACACGGCTTCAGATTTAATGATCTACCACCGTTATGAGGTGGAGCGCATTGCCCACAAAGCTTTTAAAGCAGCCCGGCAGCGTAATAAAAAACTATGTTCTGTAGATAAGGCCAATGTACTGGAAAGCTCGCGTTTATGGCGCGAAACTGTACAGGAAATTGCAAAACAATACCCCGATGTAGAAACCGAGCACATGTTTATAGACAATGCCGCCATGCAGCTCATTAAAAATCCGAAGAAATTTGATGTGGTTTTAACAGCCAATCTGTTTGGCGATATCCTGACAGACGAAGCCTCTCAGATTGCCGGTTCTATGGGCATGCTTGCTTCGGCCTCAGTAGGCGAAAGCACTGGCTTCTTCGAACCCATTCACGGTTCTGCACACGACATAGCCGGTAAAGACCTGGCCAACCCACTGGCCTCTATCCTATCGGCTGCCCTGATGCTGGAGATTGGCTTTGGCTTAAAGGACGAAGCAAAGTTAATCGTTGATACCGTTGATCAGGTATTAAAAGAAGGCTTCAGAACACACGATATTGCCGATCAGGGCACCAACCGTTTTAAAGTACTGGGTACCGCTGAAATGGGGAAATTAATCTTAAAGTTTTTAAATCAGAAAGTAGTAAACGCTTAAACCGAACCAATTATGATACACGATCCAAATAAAGTTTATGTTTTCGACACCACGCTTCGCGATGGAGAGCAGGTACCAGGCTGCCAGTTAGATACAAACCAGAAAATTGAAATCGCTAAAGCATTGGAGCTTTTAGGCGTTGATGTAATTGAAGCCGGTTTCCCGGTGTCGAGCCCAGGCGATTTTAACAGTGTTATTGAGCTTTCCAAAGCGGTAAACAACCCGATTATCTGTGCCCTTACCCGCGCCAATAAAAATGATATTGATGTAGCAGCCGATGCATTGCGCTATGCAAAGAGACCCCGCATCCACACCGGGATCGGCTCTTCAGACTTTCACATTAAACATAAGTTTAACAGCACCCGCGAAGACATCTTAGCCCGTGCCGTTGAAGCCGTTAAATATTCTAAAAAGTTTGTGGAAGACGTAGAATTTTACGCCGAAGATGCCGGCCGTGCCGATATCGAGTTCTTAGCCACTATGATCGAAGCCGTTATTGCCGCCGGTGCCACAGTGGTAAACATTCCCGATACCAATGGTTATTGCTTACCAGACCAGTATGGTGCAAAAATCCGCTTCCTGAAAGAAAATGTAAAAAACATTGATAAAGCCATCATCTCTGTACACTGCCACAACGATTTGGGACTGGCCACGGCCAATTCCATTGCCGGTTTACAGAATGGTGCCCGCCAGGTAGAATGTACCATTAATGGTATTGGCGAACGTGCCGGTAATACCTCGATGGAAGAAGTTGTTATGGTCTTGAAAACCCACAAAATTTTAGGCTTGAACACGCAGATTGACGCTACGCAGTTTTACGACATCAGCCATATGGTCAGAAACCAGATGAACATGCCGGTGCAGCCCAACAAAGCCATTGTGGGTGCCAATGCATTTTCACACAGTTCGGGCATACACCAGGATGGTTTCTTAAAAAACCGGGAGAATTACGAAATTATTAAACCAGAAGACGTAGGTTTTCCGGATGCTTCCATTGTACTAACTGCCAGAAGTGGCCGTCACGCATTGAAACACCACCTCGATCGTTTGGGGCATAGAATGGAAAAACAGCACCTGGATGTTGTTTACAAAGAATTCTTAATCCTGGCCGATAGCAAACAGGGAATCAACGACCACGATTTAAACCAGTTGGTTGCCCTGCACTTGTCTTAACAAGGTTTTTGCACCCTCAGGTATAAAACCTGAACCATCCGGGTGGAGAACTTACAAGGTTCTCCACCCAACAAAATATACTAAAAATGGATAAAACAGCACCTCATATATTAGATTTTCAATCAGCAGCGGCACGTTTAAAAGGTGTGGTAAAACGTACACCTTTAGAATTCAATGCCGGGCTCTCCGCACGTTTTAATGCGAACATTTACCTGAAACGCGAGGACTTACAAATTGTACGTTCGTATAAATTAAGAGGTGCTTACAACAAAATCAGCACCTTACCCCACGAAGACCTCTTAAATGGTGTGGTTTGTGCCAGTGCAGGTAACCATGCCCAGGGCGTGGCTTATTCGTGTAAGAAATTAAACATCAAGGGTGTAATTTTTATGCCCGAAATAACCCCTAAACAAAAAGTTAAACAAACTTATATGTTTGGAGGCAACAATGTAGAAGTGGTTCTGGTGGGCGATACTTTTGACGATTGCCTGAAAGAAGCACTGGCCTACAGCGCCGAAAAATCGGCTACTTTTATTCCACCTTTCGACGATGAAAAAGTAATTGAAGGACAGGGAACCGTTGGTGTAGAGATTTTCGAAGACCTGCCCGATCTGGATATTATTGTAATGCCCGTAGGTGGTGGTGGTCTGGCCTCTGGTGTAAGTTCTTACATTAAAAGTGTAAAACCCGAAGTTAAACTGATTGGCGTAGAACCATTAGGCGCCCCTTCTATGGTTACAGCCATGGAAAAAGGTGGCCCTTTTACACTCGATGAGATAGATCGCTTTGTTGATGGTGCCGCTGTAAAGCGTATTGGTCACATTACCTACGAGTACTGCAGAAACCTGCTCAGCCAGATGCACCTGATACCCGAAGGGCAAATCTGTACCACCATCTTAAAATTGTACAATGAAGATGCCATCGTGGTAGAACCAGCGGGTGCCCTTGCGGTAGCAGCACTCGACCAGCTTAAAGATCAGATTACAGGAAAAACCATTGTATGCGTGGTAAGTGGCGGTAATAACGACATTGAGCGCATGCAGGAAATTAAAGAAAAATCCTTGCTCTTTGAAGGTTTAAAACATTACTTTATTGTCCGGTTTCCGCAACGCCCCGGTGCTTTAAAACTCTTTGTAAACGAGGTTTTAGGTCCGAAGGACGACATTACCCGCTTTGAATTTATTAAGAAAACCAGCCGCGAAAGCGGGCCGGCACTGGTTGGGATCGAATTAACAGACAAAAACGATTATGAAAGCCTGCTGCAACGCATGAAAGATTTTAAATTTGAAATCATTGCCCTGAACCAGGATCAGACATTGTTTGAATATTTAGTTTAAATTTGTCGGACCGGGCTTATCAGCAGAATGTTTACCGATGGTAACTTTTGATAAGCCCGCTCAGACAGCTAAAAAAAATGGACTTTAAAGACTTAACCAACAAAACACTCATTGCAGACAGCCAGATAGACTGGGAAGACCTGGGCGCCGGTGTTAAACGCAAAATTATGGCTTATGATGATCAGCTGATGCTGGTTAAGGTTTCTTTTGAACGAGATGCCATTGGTACCCTGCACAATCATCCGCATTTACAAATGAGCTATGTAGCCGAAGGCCGTTTTGAAGTTACCATGGGTAACGACCGCAAAATACTGGAAAAAGGCGATGTCTTTTTTGCCCCGTCAAATGTATTCCATGGCGTACGCTGCCTCGAAGCTGGTCTGTTAATCGATATTTTCAACCCACACCGTGCCGACTTCTTAAAATAAAACCTGGCCCCTTTCCAATCAAATCCGGCTTTTTATTCAAAAGTAAATTTCACATTTTTATAACCCAGCCCCTCAATAATCGGTTTAAGTACATTAACTGCATTGGTTTTGGTTTGTTTAAGAATATCTGATTTCTGAACCTCTGCTGTTACCTGCTTTTCGGCGGCTTTATAGGCCTCATCAACCAGGCTTGCCTCCCTGAAAAAAGCCATCTTTGTATCGTAAACACGCGAATTTTTGTGATCAATTTTCACATAACAGAGTTCTGGCTGTGGTAAATTTAATACAGCTGTATCGGCCTCAATACGAATATCCTGGCGGGTAATTTTGGTTAAATCAATACAACCCACCGCCTCTGCCTTTACAATAAGAAGTACACTGGCCTCGGGAAGAAAATCTGTTTTTTCCTTATGTTCCAGTACATCGCTTATCTGATATTTAACCAGTTCCAACTTGCCAATGGCTTCAATTTTCTCAACTAAAAGCTGATGTTTAGTTTCTACAGAGGTATTGATACTGAACTTTTTAGAGATAAAAAAATATGCCCCTATTACCAGGATGAGCCATGGTAAAACCTGAAAAATTCGCTTCATATATTGCTAATTAGTATCCGTTAATTCTGTTGTATTAAGCTGATTATACAATTATTAATCCACAATTGTTCTGATTATTTAAATCTGACATTTTTTTGGCAGTTGTTTTGATATAAGAAATCAAACACACACAAATAAACACTTAAAACACTAATAAGTATGAAAAAACTAACTATTCTAATGTTATGCATCGTCACACTTGGTCTGTCTGCATGCAAAAAAGAAACAATTGTTCAGAATATTCCAAACAGAACGATTATAACCACCATTAACCCGAGCGACTGGCGACAGGATACAGACGGCGCAACTTTATATTCGCTGATTAACATAGCCGATGTGTTGGACGGCGCTACCTTTGAGCAGGATGCAATTCTGGTTTATATTTCCCGTGATGACAACAATACGTACGAGCAAATACCAAATGTGTATAATCTTAATTCGTACAGTTACCTGATTGATAAGGTTGCCAAAACACTCGAAATAGATATTCAGCGTTCGGATAAACAAACCCTGTATCCATCAATACCAACCACCAAAACACGCATTAAAATCGTTATTGTAAGGTCACAGTACTAACCATCATAAGCAAAAAAGCGCTGTCTGGAAATATCAGACAGCGCTTTTTTATGTACCGCATTAAGCATCTAAACTTAAAAACCGGTTTATATGAACCTTTAATTGGTCCTTTATTTCCTGGTTGCTGCCGCTCATCCGGATGCTTCTTATATACACACCATTTCTTTCCAGCAACAATTCTTCGTAAAAACCTTTAAAGTAAATATCTTTTATCGTGTAAACAGCTGCTTCAGGACTGTCTTTTGCTTCTACCCATTCGGGGTAAAAAGCAACAAATTCCTGCTTCGTTTGCAAACCAATTTTTTCTGCATCTGTACGGTTTAGCACCACCGCATTTCCCAGCATCTTTGCCGTATATGCGTGTGCAGGTGACTGATAAACAGCAGCAGGTTTACCTGTTTGCAGCACTTCTCCATCTTTGATAATGAGCAGCTGGTCTGCCAGAAAAAGCCCATCGGCCGGATCGTGCGAGACCATGATAACGGTTATACCTGTATCGGCAACCAACCGCTTAATATCTGCCCGGAGCTGGTTTTTAAGCAAAGCATCTACCTGGCTAAAAGGCTCATCTAAAAGAAGCACCTGTGTATCTGAAACCAGGGCTTTGGCAATGGCCACCCGTTGTTGCTCCCCGCCACTCAGTGCAATGATTTTCTTGCTTTGCAAATGTGAGATACGCAAGTGCTCCATAATCTGGATGGTCTTTTCGCGCTTCGACTTCAAATCTGTATTGGATAATTGCGAGGCAATGTTATCAAATACGGTAGCGTAAATATTAAGGGAAAAATCCTGGGTAACCATTTTCATCTGCTTATGCCCCGGTATAAGCTGCTCATCTGGTCCCTTTACACGTTTTCCTTCAAAATAAACATTCCCCTCATCTGCTTTAAGCAAACCATATATGGTTTTTAAAAGGGTCGATTTACCGCTGCCACTCTCCCCGATAATGGCCAGTACCTCCCCGCGGTTAATTTTAACGCTGATGTTATTTATGCCCGAAGCTTGTTCAGTCTGGTATTGTTTACTTAAATTTTCAACACTGATTATGGTATCATTCACCCGGTAAAGATAAGGATAATGCGCAAGGCCTAAAATACCAAATTGTGCCCCCTGGCATTTTTATGTATTTTAGAATTAAATCTAAGGTTATGCAAACAGAAATTTTATACTCAGAAAGCCAAAAAGTGTTTGACGCCTCCCCTTTTATCATTCTGGGTCTGGTAAACCTGCTATTCATCGCACTACTGATAAAGGGATTTAAAAACAAAAACAGGACTCAGCTTGCTGGTACATTTTTTGGTTTTTTAGTGGTAATTGCCGTTACCCTGCTCACCTTAAACCTTAAATTATGTACGGAGATAAAAAAAGACGGGGTCTATGTAAAGCTCTTCCCCCTGCAACTAAAACAAGCGCATTATAACTGGTCTGACATTTCTAAAGCCTACGTAAGAACTTATAAGCCGGTGGCAGAATATGGGGGCTGGGGTTTAAAAGGCAGCGAACACAATTCGGCCATAAGCGTATCGGGAAATGTGGGTTTACAACTTATCTTTAAAAATGGAGATAAGCTGTTAATCGGAACCAATCACGCTCAGAAACTTAGCCAGACCTTAAAAAAAATAGACATTCCAAATGCCCTTTAATAAAAAAATCCTGTTTCATATTAACGAAACAGGATTGATTTACCTGCTAAAAGCAGTTCATTTGTGTGTATGTAATTAATTTAATCCGAAAGTTACCCCGAACGACATGTTTTTCAGGCCTGCCTGTTCTGGTGTATTGAACATATCGTTGAAATAGTATTTGGTAAATAAACCTATTCCGCCATAACCAATCCGAACGGTTCCTCCGTAGCGAACAGACTGGAAGTGGTAATTATCATAGAATTTTACCTTTCCACGTTCGTCGCTGATCTGTTTAACCTTACCATTCAGTAAGAAGCTTACTTCTGGCCCTACGATGAAATAAAAGCGGCGTCCGTGATCATTCTCTTTAGTACGGAATTCAAAGTTAAAAGGAATGTGTACATAACTGTTGGAGAAACGGTTTTTAGAGAAAATAACTGAATCCTGTACATACGATAAAGTAGGTGCATTTTTCTGAATGGTAATATTGTCTCTTAAACGGATCAGTGTCCAGTCAAAACCACCGGCTATATACATTTTAAAGTTGGAATTAAAGCGGTAGCCAAACTGCAGCAAGTCAAATGAAAAGGTGCTGGTTTTTCCACCCCGGTAATCTAAAAAGTTATTTTTAGGAGACAGGTTAAAATTACCGTTATCAATCAGTCTTGAAAAACCCAGGTCAATTCTGGTTAGGGTAACACCACCTATAAAACGTCCTTTTTTAGGCTTTACGGTCGAGTCTGCTGTCTTCGTAAAAAAATTATCGCCACCGATGTTAATGGTATATTTTGATTTCTTTTTTGCAAAAATCTCTTTTGAAACGGTATCTCTTACCGTTACATCTTGCTGTGCTGAAGCATTTGGAGCAATAACACCGGCAAGCCCGCTTACCAAAAGTGTTGCAAAAATTAGATGTTTCATATTAATTTGTGTGTATATTTTATGATGATAATTTTAAATGATGTATTAAATTAATTTCGGTAAAGCATTTATTATTTTCTCTTTTTACCGATTTTAAAAGGACCGATGTTGATGGATGCTATTGAAGAATCATCATCGTCTGTTCTGAACTGGATAATTTTATCCTTACGTTTATCTACTTTGTTAACAACCAGGTTAATCAAATCGCCCACATTCCTAATGCCTTTACTTTCGGGCTGATCGTTTTCGTTCATCACCTCGTCTGGTATTACGTGTATCGGCTGACTGGCTATTACAGTTTCATTTTTCTGGATCAATGTTTCGATCTTTTCTTTAATTACTTCTTGCTTAGGTGTCTCCACCGTGGCAACCGTATTTTCTGTTACCTGTATGGATGGTTTCAAGGCTGCAAGGGCTTCTGTTACCGGCTGATTAGCCGCTTTTATTTCATTTCTGGCGTAAGAAACCACGGGTTTATCTGTAATAACGACCGATTGTACGGATTCTACCGGTGTAGGTTCAGTTGCAGCCACCGGCTTTTTCTCTTGTACAGGCGCTGTTTCTTGGATGTGCCTGCCTGCCAGGTCGCCCTCAGAACCTACCTGAGTCTGCAT